>JAOAPT010000661.1 GCA_025463045.1 Candidatus Solibacter sp. | reverse complement strand
AGGCTGGTTTGTCCCGACGTCATGCCGGTGATGCGCTGGCCCTGGCGGATGCTGTCGGGGAGTTCGCTGCCGGCGAATTTTTCGAGCGTCGGTTTGTAATCGAAGAGGTCCATCTGCGACGGGCCGCCCGATTGGTGCAGGAAGACGACGCGCTTGGCGGTGGGCGGGAAGTTCGGGAATCCGGGAAGCGCCTCGGCGAGGCCCTCGCGCGCGAAGAGCGAGCCGAGAGCGGCGATGCCGATACCGGTCGACGTGCGCGAGAAGAAATGGCGGCGGGTGATCTCGTCCATGGTTATTCCTTGGTAATGGTCTCGTCGAGATTGAAGATCGTGCTGGCCACCATTGTCCACGCGGCGAGATCGACGGCTTCGAGGTTGGCGGGCTTGGATGCGCCGATGGCGATCAGTTTCGCGGCGAGTTCGGGATGCTGCTGGTAGTGCGCGAGACGTCGTTGGGCGAGGTCGAGGAGGATGCGCGATTCGGCGAGCGTGGGCCGGCGCGCGGTGGCTTCGCGGAAGATGAAGCGCAGGCGGGCCTGCGGATCGCGTCCGGCTTCGACGATGGCGCGCTGCGCAAGGGCGCGCGCGGCTTCGACGTAGGTGGGGTCGTTGAGCAGGACGAGTGCCTGCAGCGGCGTGTTGGTTATGAGGCGGCGCGAGGTGCACTTCTCGCGATCCGGCGCGTCGAAAGTGGTGAGGGTCGCGGGCGGCACGGTGCGCTTCCAAAAGGTGTACATGCTGCGGCGGTAGAGATCGGCGCCGGTGCTCTCGTGATATTCCTGCGCAGTGAAGGTCTCGCCGCGGGAAAGCTCTTCCCACAATCCGGCGGGCTGATACGGGTAGACGCTCGGGCCGCCGATGGTTTTTTGCAGGAGGCCGGAGGCGGCGAGAGCGTTATCGCGGACCATCTCGGCGGGCAGGCGGAAGCGCGGCCCGCGCGCGAGCAGGCGATTCTCCGGATCCTTTTCGAGTAGCGCGGGCGTGACTTGCGAGGACTGGCGATAGGTCGCGGAGGTGACGATGAGGCGCTGCATCGCCTTGATATCCCAGTGACTTTGAAATTCGACGGCGAGCCAATCGAGGAGGTCGCGCTGGATGGGGGCGTCGCCCTGCGAACCGAAATCTTCGGTGGTTTTCACAAGGCCCGCGCCGAAATAAAGCTGCCAGTAGCGATTGACGGCGACGCGGGCGGTGAGCGGGTGCTGCGGCGTAAAGAGCCAGCGGGCGAGCGCGAGTCGATTCGGCGGTGCGTCCTTGGGTAGGGGTGGGAAGAGCGCGGGGACGGCAGGAGTGACCTTCTCAGTCTGGTTGCGATAATCGCCGCGCGCGAGGATAAAGGTGTCGCGAGGCTTGGCCATCTCGGCCATCACCTGGGAGTTGGGAATCTCGGACTTGAGTTGCGCGGCGCGGGATTTAAGCGCGTTCAATTCGCTATAGACGCGGCGCAGATCGGCGGGTGCGTCGTACGTGAGGAAGTAATCCAGAAGGCGGGCATTTTGATCTTTCGAGCGCTTCGCGTCTTCCTGGGTGAGGATGTAGCGGATAGGCTCGTGGAGCGCGAGGGCTTCGGCGTCGGCGGGTGTGAGGGCGCGATTGTAGATGCGCAATCCGCCGATATCGCCCTTTAGCGGCTTGTCGTGGTGAGGATCGCCTATCGCGAGCGGTCCGGCGGGAGTGACGGCGACGGGCCCGACTTCGGCCATGCGGACCGGCTTCGCGTCGAGTAGGAGTGTCGGCGCGCTTTGGTCGAACGCGACTGCGATGTGATGCCACTGGCTCCCGTAAACGATCGCGTCGCTATGCCAGCGGCGTCCCTGCCACACGACGTAGAGCGGGGAGCCGCGTTTGAACTGGGGCTGCGGGTGCGAGTCTTCGACGCCGATGTCGAAGCCGGGGCCGCCTTCGAGGGCGGTCATCTCGCCGAGAGCTCCACTGCGCAGCCAGAAGGTGACGGTGAACGGCGCGGATTGGAACGTGGGAAATTCGACGTGGGCCTCGCCGTTGACCGAGAGCGATTGGCCTGGGCGTCCGGCGGTGAAAGTGGGTTTGCCCGCGACCGTGTGGGCGTCGCCGAGTGTGCCGTCGACAAGGTATTCGGCGATCAGCCCATCGGCGGGCGGCTTGGGAAGAGTGGCGAGGCGGGTCTTCTGCCACGCGGCGAGGAGGGGCTTGGTTTCCTTCTCCGGCATTGCGGATTCGTGCTCGGCGATCGCCTGTTGCAGCCACGCGGACTCGCTCGCCTGCTCGGCGGTGGGGAGTTCGAGAATGGGGGCGGCGTTGCCCGATTTTCCGTCGAGGCCCTTTTCGGCGATGGTGTTGAAGAAGGCGAAGAAGCGGTAGTAATCGCGCTGCGAGATAGGGTCGAACTTGTGATCGTGGCAGCGGGCGCAGCCCATCGTGAGGCCCATGAAGACGTTCGAGGTGGTGTCGACGCGGTCGGCGACATACTCGACCTGGTATTCCTCGGGGATGGCGCCGCCCTCGTAGTTGATCATGTGGTTGCGGTTGAAGCCGCTGGCGAGGCGCTGCTCGCGGGTCGCGTTGGGGAGCAGATCGCCGGCGAGCTGCTCGATGCCGAAGCGATCGAACGGCATGTTGCGGTTGAACGCGTCGATCACCCAATCGCGCCACTTCCACATGTCGCGCTGCGAATCGATGTGATAGCCGTGGGTGTCGGCATAGCGTGCGAGGTCGAGCCACTGCATCGCCATACGCTCGCCGTATTGCGGTAGAGCGAGGAGCCGATCGACCTGCTTTTCGTAGGCGTCGGGCGATTTGTCTGCGAGGAAGGCGTCGAGCTCTGCGGGCGTGGGCGGGAGTCCCGTTAGGTCGAAGGTGAGACGGCGGAGGAGTGTCGCGCGGCCGGCTTCGGGCGAGGGATGGAGGCCTTCGCGTTCGAGGCGGGCAAGGGCGAACTTGTCGATGGCGTTGCGCGCCCACGTATCGTTGCGGACGGCTGGCGGCGCGGGACGGACGGGCGGGGCGAATGACCAGTGGCGCTCCCACTTCGCGCCCTGCTCGATCCACTTACGGACAAGCTCGATCTGCGTGGCGGTGAGGGCGGTGCCGGTTGGCGGCATGCGCGATTGAGTGGCGGAGATGCGCTGGTAGAGGCGGCTCTTGGCGGGATCGCCGGGGGCGATGATTCTGTACGTGCCGCGATCGGTGAACAGGCCGTCTTCCGTGTCGAGGCGGAGGTTGGCCATCCGGTGCTTGTCGTCGGGTCCGTGACAGGTGAAGCAGTTGTCGGACAGGACGGGACGGACGTCGCGATTGAAATCGACGGGCTTTTCGGCGGCGGCGGCGATCGTGGTTACGACGAGGAACAGACGAACGAGCAAACTACCCTCCGTGGCTTTTACTATTGTGGACCAAACTAGGCTGGCGTGTGCTTCGCCCGTCGGGAACGGGGGTCGAAAAACCAACCGGAGCCGCGACGGTTAGGGAGTCCCATGGGCCTGAGGGCCACCAAAGGCGATGAAGAATCGAGCGCCAATCGGAGCCGCGACCGTGAGGGAGCGGTGGTCCTGTTCGGCGACCACCGCTCCCTTACGGTTGCGGCTCTGTTTGCGGTGCGTTCTTCAGCGGAGTTCTTCAGGGCCCCTTCAGGGCCACAACAAGGGATGAAATTTGACGATCGCTCCTTGGCGCGTCATTTTCAGGGGAGCGCCGAGCGCCTATCAAGTGACCACCGCTCCTTAACCGTCGCGACTCTGGCGAGGCTCTTTCGTGATATTTCGCGGGCGGATCGCACATCCCGACTCCTACAGGCGCTGGCCGCGGGGGAGGTATCTCGCGGCGCAATAGCGATCGGCGCGCATGGATTCGGGAGCATCGCCGTAGGGATCGTGGAAGCGGGCCATAAGCTCGTACATGCGGGCGCGCATGTCGCTGGTGAAGCGCGCGTAATCGGGCGTGTCGACCACATTGCGCATCTCGTGGGGGTCGCGCTCGAGATCGTACATTTCGTCGTAGTCGAAGCCGTTGAAGACGTACTTGAAGCGATCGGTGATCGCCATGCGCTGCGTGTAGAGGTACTCGCCGCCGTAGTAGGCGCAGAGGATCTGGTCGCGCCAATCGGCACGAGCGGGGTCGGCGAAGAGGGGTTGGAGCGGCGTGCCGTCGGGGAAGGGGAGAGGGCGCGCGCCGGCGGCGGTGATGTAAGTGTGGGCGAGATCGTGAGTCTGTACGAGCTTTGAAGTCTTCGCGCCGGGCTGCACATGGCCTGGCCAGCGGACGATCATCGGGACACGGTAGCACTCTTCGTACGGCAGCCAGCCTTTGATCCACATGCGATGCGCGCCGACCATGTCGCCGTGGTCGGTGGTGAAGGCGACAAGCGTGCGATCGGCCTGTCCGGTTTTCGTCGAGCGTCTTGAGCACGCGCCCGATTTGTGCGTCGACCTGCTCGGCATAGGCGTAATAGTGGGCGCGGCTCTGGCACAC
>JAOAPT010000645.1 GCA_025463045.1 Candidatus Solibacter sp. | reverse complement strand
GCGTAAATCAGGTTCACGCCCAGAATTCCGGTGGCCTCCTGCTGATTCACAGTTTCCGGATCGCACATCGCAAAGTGAATCAGGATCTCCGATGTCTCCCCGTTCGGCACATCCTGAAACCGCACGCCCATCCATCCCTGTCCGCCGTGCGTGTGCGATTGCGTCGCCACCGTATCGGCAAAAACGAAGAGAGCTTTCGGCTGCGTCGGCTTCGCCGGATGACGCCGCAGCAGTTGCTCGAACTCGGTCGTCAGCATCGCCTCCAACCGCTGCCGGCATACGTACCGCGCTGTCGACCCGTACAACTCGTCGCTGATCGCCATGTCGTATGCCGAGATCGATTTCGCGACCGTCCCGGAAGCTTTCCCGACGTGGAAGAACCAGCGCGCCGTCTCCTGCCCGGCACCGATTTCTGCGAACGTGCCAAACTTCTTGAAGTCAATATTGATCTGCAACGCTTTTTGTGGAGTACTGAGTGTGTGTTCCATGAGTGCCGTTCGTCCTATGCTGACACGAAAGCTGCGCTCCGCGATCTGCTAGGCTAAATGGTTTGAGCTCCGAAGGAATTGCCGACGGCATGCCAGTGAGTGAGTCAAAACGTTCGCAAGGCGCATCGAGCGAAGTAGTCCGCGACATCAATCGCCGCATCGTACTGAATCTCATTCGCACCCGCCAACCGATCTCCCGCGCCGATCTTGCGCGCGCCTCCGGCCTGCAGCGCAGCACGATTTCGCTCATCGTCGAGCAGCTCATCGAAGAAAATTGGGTCGTCGAAGGCCCCACCGGCCGGCTGCCCCGCGGACGCCGCCCCACGTTCCTCCGCCTCAATGACGACCGCGTGATCATCGGCGTCGATATTCGCCCGATTCAGACCACCGTCGCGCTCGCCGACGCCAATGGAAAGTTCATGTCGCAGGAGATGATGTCGACTTCCGGCGATGCGAAGGTGGCGCTCACGCAAATCATTGCTGCCATCAAACGCATCAAGAGCGCGTGCCGGGGCAAGATGATCGAAGGCGTCGGCATCAGTCTCCCCGGCCGTTTCGATCACACCTCGAATCGCCTCGTCTTCGCGCCGAACCTCAAGTGGTCCGACATCGATATCCGCGATCCGATTGTCGAACAGACCGGACTCGATGTGGAGTTGGAGAATGCCGCGAACGCCTGCGTCCTCGCCGAGGTCTGGTTCGACCGCGTCCACGAGTGCCGCAACCTCGTCGTCGTCACGGTATCGGAGGGCATAGGCACCGGAGTCCTCGCGAACGGAGTGCTCGTGCGCGGTCTCGGCGGCATGGCCGGCGAGTTCGGCCACGTGCCCCTCGATCCCACCGGGCCCGTCTGCAGTTGCGGCAGCCGCGGCTGTTGGGAAGTCTTCGCCAGCAACCGCGCCGCCCTTCGCTATTACCTCGAAACCGGGTCCACCGAAAGCGGTCTCAGTTTCACCGACCTGCTCAGCCGCTCCGAACAGGGCGACACCCGCGCCTCCTCGGCGTTGGATACGATGGCCCGTTATCTCGGCCGCGGCATGCGCATGATCGTCGCGGGATTGGCGCCGGAGCGCATCGTGGTGGTCGGCGATCTCACTCGCTCCTGGCACCGCTTCGGCCCAGTCATCGAAGCCGAAATCCAAGCACAAGTGCTCCCGGGCGGCGTCGCCCCGCGCCTGGTCCCCGCCTTCGAGGACGGGATGGCGCGCCTCCGCGGCACCGTGGCGCTAGTGCTCCAAAAGCACTTCAGCGTTTAGTTTCCGCCGCGAGATTCGTGATAGTTGTATCCCGCAACTATCTACTCTTGGCCTTACTGATCGGACGCGTGAGGACCCTCGGGTGTGGGAGGCTCCTCGAAAAATTTGGCGAGTTTGTTCCATCTGCCCGCGGCGTACTCGGTCATGCCGCGGAGCGCGGCGAAGTCCTCGATGGGCAGCGTGCGCTCGGTGGCTTGTGTGACCTCCTTGAGGATGGCGTCGAGGCGCATCCTGAGTTCCCTGACGGTGCGATGGGTTTGGGCTTCCGCCCGGTGGACGCGCGAGTGGAGCTGGCGAATGGCTTCGCGAATGCGGGGAGCATTTTCGGGAACGATGGGAAGGCTCAGGCCATCGATCTCGATGACGTCGTCCTGGATGTGGCCGGCGATCTCGCGGTAGGTCTCCGGAGAGATTCGCGCGACGTCGGCGAGTTTGAAGTACGACTCGCCAAGTTCCTCGAGCTCGCGGATGATGCGGTCGGCATAGGAGCGCGAGATTCCGACGTGTTGCGCACAGAACGCGTCCCAGGTGAGTCCGAACTGTTCGTAGACGCGGGCCACGCGCATCTGGCGCAGGCACCCGGCTTGGGCGGCAGTGCACTGCGAGGACACGGCGGCGAACGCCTGATGACGACCCAACCAGCCGGCTGGGTCGTCGATGAAGGGATCGGCTGACATAGTTACAATCCTTTACGGAACAAAAGTTCCGGTGAATCGAGCATGGCTCGTTGATAACTCGGCAGTTACGAGCCGAGTTACGGAACCTTTGTTCCGTTAGCGGTAACTGGTCTCTAAGTGCCCGGCTCCCGGACGAAGCTCGCTAATTTCGATTGTTCCATACGGATTCCAAGAAACCGCGGGGTGCGAGAGGCGGTGGTCTTGTCGAAGTTGAACGAGGGCAAAGAGATATGCGGCGGAAAATAATTCTCAAGTTGACGTGAACGGGTTTTTGAAGGGGATCATTTCGGGTGAGTTTCCCGTACGAAGGCGGTCGGCGCGTAGTGATCGCGTGCAAGCGGCGGGGACGAGATTTGATAAGGTAGTCGCGGAGGTCACAGGATGAAGCGGATTATTGTGTTGGCGCTTTTCGTTTCGGCGGCATGCGCGGCCGACGTCGCCGGCACGTGGCAACTTGCGGTGACGACGAGCCAGGGATCAGGGACTCCGACGATGGTGTTGCAACAGGAAGGCGAGCGGATCACGGGGACATTCAACAGTCAGATTTTCGGACAGGTGAAGATCAGTGGGACCGTAAAGGGGAATGCGATCGAGTTCGGTTTCGAAGGGAGTGCGGCCGATCAGACGATGAAGGTGAGTTACAAGGGAACGGTCGAGAGTCCCACGAGTATGAAGGGAACGGCTGTTTACGCGGGCGTAGACGATAATGCTACGTGGACGGCGACGAAGAAGTGACGTGGATTTCGCTTGCGCAGCGGATTCAGGCGATTGCGCGAACCGGTCTGACGTACGCCGCGGGTCCGTACGACGTCGAGCGATATGGCGAGTTGATGGCGATCGCCGCGGGGATGATCGCCGGTCCCGAGCGTGAGAGGATCGCGCTGGCTGATTGCTTGCTCGCGGCGGAGGCGGGTTACGCCACGCCGAACGCGGATGTACGCGCGGCAGTGTTCGAAGACGATGGCGTGCTGCTGGTTCGCGAGTTGGAAGAGGGGGGCTGGACGCTGCCGGGCGGATGGGCGGAGATTGGTCAGAGCGCGGCGGAATCGGTGGAGCGCGAGGTGCGGGAGGAGTCCGGGAACGTCGTGAAAGCGGTGAAGGGCGACTTAGTCCTTCACGCCCGCCTCGCCTCACGGCGCAGCCCTTCGTGGATGAGCATTTTAAGCAAGTGCTGGTTGACGTTGCACTTGCGTGTAGCGAGTTCTCGAGCCTTCTCTACGTCGGGACGGGGGCAATTGCAGATGCGATTTTAACACTTGCCCTCCTGTTCAATCGGCCAACCAAGCGCGATCGCTCTCCCACTTCGTTTGAAGTTCCGCTGGTTTCTGCTTTAAGAGCTCGCGTCCCTGGCGGCTGGCCCACCAAGTTGCTTCTTCGTGCTCACTCGTCAAAGATGGCGGGTTATTGGCTATTTTCCCAGTCGAACGTCGCATGTTTATTGACTATGCAACGCATGACATCGCGGACATCCGGGCGCGTGAACGGCGATTATGGACAGTGGTTGACTGCAGTGGTCCAGTGAGTCAAGATCACGAGAACGCCACGACGGCTACCAGGTTCTGCGCCGAGCGTTGCCGGCCCGTCTAGCGCAGAATGTAGGTATGTCGAGACTAGCCGGACAACTGATCGTACTGAGTTCCATAGCCCAGTTTCTTTCAGCGCAATCCGCTGCCACCATTGCTGATCACGTTACTTGGGAACGCGACTTCCCCAACCTGGCGGTGTCAGTCACCGGAGCCGCGGTCGCTGATCGGTCCGGGAACCTGTGGGCAGTCAGCGACAACCGCCCGTCGGAGCGTTTGATATGCATCCGACCGGACGGGGTAATGGTCGTGAACACTGAACTACCGAAAGAGATCAATCCCATCCCTCCGTCAGACAAGTCGGACTTCAGTCTCGCCGTCTCACCTTCTGGCACAGTTGTTCTGATCGCCCGGTACTCACATGCTATCGGAAAGGCGATTTACTTCGATGGCGCGGCTTTCGGCATAGTGAAGTCGGACGGAACTCTGGGAGTGGTAAAGAGAGTTGCCCGAGGCGGACCAGAGTTTAAAGAGTTCATTGCCCTTAGCGACGAGCACTTCCTTCTAGTCGGCGATCAATCCCCGATGGTGGTAATCCGCCTGAGCAACGATGGTGACGTTGACTGGCGTCGAACGTTTCCTAAGAACTGGGTCCTACCATCGGCATCTGCCATTGAAGATGGCTCCGCCTGTATTGTCAGCCCTGAATACGGCGGTGCGTTTCTGCATCTGATCTGGATCGATCCGAAGGGCGTGATGCGCCATCAGGAACAACTCATCGGTAGGAGGAGTCAGTCGGCCGCTTATGAAGGATCATGTACAATTCTCTATGACCTTGAGCCTGGCTTACGTCGCGGTGAGTTCGCCTTGACCAGCTTTGATCGAAGTTTCAAGAGTGTCTGGACGACTCCTGTACTGGCTGCCGCTCCTCAGGGCGGGGTCTACGGCATGGCGGCGGTATCGGACGGATACGTGGTCACTATTGGCCTACAGGATGGTGTGTTCCTTGCGAAGTATGCGCTCGGAGGTCAAGTGCTTTGGGCGGTGACGGACAGATCCCGGCAATATGCGCGCCTCATCGTTCCTGCCGGCGACAGCTTCTATTTGATAGGTGCCGGACCAAAGGAGCAGTATTCTCTTCACGTCATCCGGGCGCACTAGGTTCTTGCTGTCTCGTCGCTGTCGTGCCATGTCGGAATGCTGATGGGTCATTTTCGGCTCTGAGGCTTCCTAGGACGGGACTTTGCGTGTTGCCGTGCTTGGCTCTTATCTGGTAGAGACGCGTACTTAAGAACGATTCTATCGTCTCTCCGGGAGGGTGTGTTCTCCACAAGCTTGGATGCTTCCTCTGAGTTTCACCAGTCATGGTCTTTCCCGCGGCCCATCAAATGACCAACACTACTCGGCTGCCCGTGAAATTTCGGGCATCCCCGTCGGTCGCAGGCAATTTCAGCTACTGGACGGAGAGATGATTTATGACTCCTTAAGTATCGAAGCTTGGAAGGGAAAAGCAAATCTAGTTGTCCCCAAAGAAAACGCCCGCCTCATTTCTGGCGGCGCGTTAAGGAACTACTGGGAGGGATGTTGCGGGAAGTTTGGGAAGTTGACCTTACGTTCCAAATCCATCAGGCGCTCCTCGATGGTCGCGAGCCGGTCTTTAATGGCGGTTGCGTCCCGCTCGGTTTGCGTCAAGCGTTCCTGATTGGATTTCGCGAACGCATAGAATGCTTGAAGCAAATTGGTTTCGCGGTTGTCGAGCCGCTCTAAAAGCTCGTCGTGAAGATGCTGCATCTCCGTACGAAGCATCGCGATATCCTGCTTCGTCGCGGGTTCGTTGCCGTTCTCCATATGCTTCCTTTCTAATTGTACTCCGTCGTCGAAATATCAGCCCCTAGCAAATTATTCTCACGGTGCCTGCGGTAGATTGTGAGCATGAACGCCCCTCAATGATGGGACAAGATCGTGTACAGAACAATCAGCAAGATCGGTCATGCTGGTGATTCCAGATTGCTCAGACGCTCAGAATACACTGATTCCATACCCACAGTGCAACGCCCAGGCGCGCCGGGTGCTAATTTTTAGGATTCCTAGAGAATAGGCAATCGCCCTGGGCCGTTACAACTTGCGTGGTGCTGCGGCCTGCTTTCAGCTACTCCCACGGAGCCACCGGTTTTCGGATCGCTCCGCGGCCCGCGTTCGGCATCGGAGGATCCGTTCCAGATCCCGTTTCCACCGCGCGTACTGCTAGCACCACCATGCCATTCAGGAGCCGACGACCCGTGTGGCAAAAATATTCAGGCGAGGTTATTCCTCACGCCAGACCACAAATGGGCTCGCCTGTTGGCGTACGTCACCGGCTGGTGAATCAGAAACTCTTGCTCCAGAATGAGTACGTCGCTGCTGAGAATCGGATCCTCCGAGCGTTGGATCCCGAACGGTCCATCCTCGCCTGGTACCGGCGCCTGATTGCCCGCAAATTCGACGGATCCAAATTCCGCATTTCACGACGCCGGCCCCGAATCGAGCCCGAACTGGAGGCGCTCATCGTCCGCTTCGTCAGAGAGAACTCCGGGTGGGGATACGACCGATCGCCGGAGCACTGGCCAATCTCGGCCACTCTGTTTCGGATCAGACTGTCGGAAACATCCTTCGCCGATATGGGATGCAACTGGCACCCAAGCGCAGCCAGCACACCACGTGGAAGGATTTCATCGCTTCCCACATGGCCGTCCTGGCAAGCACCACTTCTTCACCGTGGAAGTGCTCACCTGGCGAGGTCTCGCCACCTACTACCCCCTGTTCTTCATTCATCTGGAATCGCGCCGCGTCACTCTCGTCGGTTTGACCAAACATCCCGCCTCCGAATGGATGCTTCAGATGGCTCGCAACGCCACCGACGAGAGTTCCGGTTTTCTTCGTGGACAACGATGCCTTCTTCGGATCGCGATACGAAGTTCTGCGTTGCGTTTCTGGATGTCCTGCGATCGAGTGCGATTCGTCGAGAACGGAACCACCAAGGCAAGGACAATCTCCTCCTGTTCCCCTATCCGGACGTATCGACGAAGTGCAGGACCGCTCGCTGTCGTGATCAACTCGGAGGCTTGTTCAAGTGTTACTCCCGAGTTGCGTGATTCTTTGACCACACGGGCAAGAAGGATCCCGCTGCGACCCACCTACGTAAAGGACCTGCTCAAGGTCCGATCCGAGCGAGCCTGATCATTGAAGACAAACCGAGCTGGGTATAAGACAAATGTTACCCCGACAATTGTCGGGGCTTAACGTCGTCTTAGCGCCGTCCACGCCGGGACTGTCTAACCGTGTGTTCGCCACGGCCCCGACGGCCTGAGTTCTTCGTTACGACCTAGTCCTTATCCCGAACCAATCCGTGCGCTTTGGCCTGGGCCATCGCGTCCTCCAGGCCTTTCTGGAGGTTAGTGTTGCCGGGATCGCGCCGCAACGCCTCACGCATCTGGGAAATCCCCTCGTCCCACCGCCCGAGTTTCAATAGCGCGACGGCAAGATTGGTGCGGATCCCGACATGGTCGGGATCGATTTCGAGTGCCGCCCGGTATCGCTCCAGCGCGCTCCGAATATCCCCGCTTTTCTCAAAGGCGCTTCCTTGGTTGTTCAACTCCAGGGCGGATACCAGCTTCTGATCAGCATGATCCTTGTCGCGCAGCAGTTCCGCCAGCCTTCGCTTGACGGCATCAGCCTGTTCCGTTTGTCCGTCCTTCCGCAATGCCAATTGCAGCGCATTGAGTGTGGACTGGTTATTCGAATCTAGACCCGCAGCATGTTGGAGCGGAACGATCGCCTCATGTGGGTTGCCCCGGTTAAGTAAATTCAAGCCGAGGCGCGTTTGCGCGACCGCGTCGTCCGGGTTCAGCGCCACCGCGCGACTAAGAGCCTCTAGAGCGCCGTCCTCGTCGAGCAGGGTCTTCCTCGCCTCACCTAGATCGGACCATGCCTCCGCCAGATCCGGACGGAGCGCGACCGCCCGTTCCAAGTCGGAAATCGCCTTCGCGGTATCGCGTCTTTCGGCGTAAACCTTCGCCCTGAGGTAATGCGGGTAGGCGGCGTCCGGCTGATTGCCAAGCAAACCGATTGCACGTTCCAGATGCGGGGCCGCATGCTCACTGTCGCCCGCCTGCATCAACACAGAAGCCAGGTTGACTCGAGCCTGCGCAAATGCCGGATCGATTAGGACGGCCCGCTGGAACGCGGGCTGCGCCGATTTCGGATCGCCAAAAAGGCTGTAGGCTTCGCCGAGCGCGTTGTGAGCTTCCGCCGACTTGGGCCGGAGCCGGACCGCCTCGCTGAGTTGCGCGATGGATTCCGAGCGCACGCCCTGCTCCATCAAAACACTACCGAGTAGGAGACGGGCATCGGCATTGTGAGGATCGTTCCTGACAATGTCGTGCAGCAGGGCGACAGCCTGACTGCGATCTCCCTTGGCGATCAGTTCCCAGGCGGTCTCCACAGGGGGACGTTGGGCGAACACCCGGGCGTGGACGAACGATGTGTACGCGATGGCGGCCGATATTGCGATCCTACGCCTATTCATAGTTTTCGCCGGCTGCCTGGAGCGAGCTCTTGTGTACGGACGATTCCGGAACCTTCCGTGATGAGCACCAAGCGATTGGCAGCGATCCCGGAAAAAGTCTCTACACCGCCGAGCGGCCATCGAACCTCAATATCAACCGCACTGGCGGCGCCGAGTCCGAAATGGAGACGGGAGTCGTTTACGGATAGATAGGACGATTGGCTCAATACTTCCTGCGCCTGAGTCTTATCGCCGTAGCGCACGATGACCCGTCCTCCGATGGCGCTGCGGTTGGATTTGACGCCAGTCAACTTTACTTTGATCCAGTGATTACTTCCCCCCAGATCGTTTCGAAGCAGGGACGGCGGTTCGTTGTGGTTCACGATCAGGATATCTACGTCGCCGTCATTGTCAAAGTCGCCGAAGGCGCAGCCGCGGCTGGAGTGTTGCGCTCGCACGCCAGGCCCGGCCTCGTCGATTAGTTCTTCGAACTTGCCTCCTCCCAGATTTCGGAAAACGATCCGGGGCGTGCAGTAGTTATCGCGCACTTCGGGGTAAATGCCGCCGGTCACGCAGAAGAGGTCCGGATTGCCGTCATTATCCAGGTCCGCCACACCCGTGCCCCAAGTCACGAACCGTGTTTCCACGCCCAGTCCGGAGCGAAGCGTGTCGTCACGGAAGTCGCCCTTTCCATTGTTGATATATGCGGCGGGCGTGTCGTTGGAAAAATGCGTTTTGAAGATGTGCAGGTTTCCATCCAGGCGGAAATCGCCGACGCCCAGTCCCATGCCTGCCTGTACCATTCCGTCTTCGCTGAGCGCCACTCCGCTCTCCATGCCCTGCTCAGTGAAGGTGCCATCGTGGTTGTTGTGAAAGAGCAGGCTGGGCGTAGAGTCACACGCGACATAGATATCCGGCCAGCCATCGTTATCGAAATCCGCGGCCGCGACCGTGAGTCCATAGCCGCCTTCTGTTTTGCCGATCCCCGACGCTGCCGAAACGTCCGTGAATGTTCCATCCCCGTTGTTGTGGTAAAGGGAATGGCGGCCGTAGGGAAGACCGCGCGGGCCGCAGAACACCCCCTCAACGTTGCAGCTTCGTGAGGCGCCGGCGCGTGGTACGGACTCGAGATCGAAGGCGACATAGTTCGATACGAAGAGGTCGAGCCGGCCATCACGGTCGTAGTCCAGGAATGCGCATCCGGTTCCGAATCGAGGCTTGGAGTTGAGCAGGCCCGACTGTTTGGTGACGTCTGTAAATGTTCCGTCCCCATTGTTGCGGTACAGAGCGTTCTGCCCCCAGTACGTGACGAACAGGTCCTCGAACCCGTCATTGTTGTAATCGCCCACAGTTACACCATAGGCGTAGCCCGTGCGGAGTAGTCCAGCCTTTTGAGTGACATCTGTAAAGGTCCCGTCGCGATTATTCTTGTAGAGGCGATTCGACGCTGTCGCCGGCGGATCCCCGAAACGTGAACCCGACAGAACCAGGACGTCCATCCAGCCATCGTTATCGTAGTCAAAGAATGCCGCGCCGCAACTCATCGCCTCAATCACATAGTCGGCGCGATTGGGGTGACCGGAGACTACGATGTGCTTCAGCCCTGCCTCTTCGGCTATGTCTGTGAATCGGGCGCGAAAAGGAAGGCCGGACGGCTTTGCCCTGGATGCGGGTTTCATGCCGCGAGACGCCATTCCGTCCTTGCGGGCCGCCTCTTGCCCGCCGCACAGACGGGCCGCTGAAAGCATGGATAGTTGTAAGAGACTTCGGCGTGTCAATCAGGAGTCACCTTATGCCGGGCGCTGAGCGGATTATACATCCGTTAGCGCCCGGCGAAGCCGAATCTCAGAATATGATCTTCAGCCCGAGTTCCACCTGACGACCGCTGTTGCCGGTGCCGAAAGTCGCTCCCTGTTGACCGAATGTCCCACCGGGCGAGCCTTGGAACAGGGCTTGGCCGAACGTGGACGAGTAGATGTTCGTGTCCGGATCACCGCGGTTCAACCGGTTGGTCGCGTTGTATGCCGCCATCTTGAATTCGGTCTTGATCTTCTCGGTGATGTTGAAGGCTTTCGAAAGCGTGCCATCCAGGTTGAAGAAGCGAGGCCCGGTGAGACAACCATACTGCAACGGATTGGTCCGGAGCACGTAGGTATTTGCCGGGATCGGCGAAAATGCCGAGGAGTTGAACCAGCGCTGCGCCGTCGGGCTGTCAACGCACGGGTTGCCGGTTACAGTCATATTGCCGAAACGCGGGAAATCGCCGCTCGTCAGCGACATCACTCCAGTGAGTTTCCAGCCGCCGAGGGCGAAGTCCAGAGCCTTGGGGACGTTGTTCAGGTATGATCTGCCTTTGCCGAACGGCAGCTCGTACGTGCTTGCCGCCGTGAAGCGATGATGCGGCTGGTCGCTGTTCTGCCACCTGAGGTTGCTCGCAAACGTGTCCGCGTCGTTGAAATAAATCTCGCTCCTTTCACGGATGTACACGTAGGAGAACAGGACGTTGTAGCCTTTGCTGTACATCTTTTGCGCTCTCAGTTCGAGAGAGTTGTATCTCTCGCCCGCGCAGCAGTGTCCGAACTCTGCCAGACCTGCATACTGGGGATACGGAACCAGCAACGATCCCAGTGAAACCGTTTGCTGGTTGAATAACGGTCCAGGCATCAGGGTCTGATCGAGGTAATGATAGAACGGATTCGGCACGTTGTCGCTCAACTTGTTCTGATACTTGAGTTGGAGCTGCGGGTCGATGTTGTTCAGCGCTTTGTTGTAGAGCTGGTGGCCGAAGTTGGTGAAGTAAGTCGCCATGACTACGACCTGGCCGGGGAACTGGTGCTGGAGCGATACATTAATGCGGTCGTT
Source organism: Candidatus Solibacter sp. (assembly GCA_025463045.1). GTDB lineage: Bacteria > Acidobacteriota > Terriglobia > Bryobacterales > Bryobacteraceae > Solibacter. Next base: position 1,307 of record JAOAPT010000645.1, on the reverse strand, counting down.
GTACGCCTTCTGAAAATCCTGCTTGTACCACAGCAGAGGTCCGGCCTGGCCGCGCCCGACGTTCGTCCCGGCCTGTTTTCCAAGGATCGGCAGTAGCGGGTTCGACGCCGGGAAGGGATTGGAGAACGTCTGCTGCGGAACACCCTGCAGCAATGGAGCCGTGTTCTGGTAACTTGTCACTCCGAAATAGGGCGGCTCGAGGAAGCTGACCGTTTCGAAGCCGGGGAAGCCGCTCAGATTGAACTCTGTCGGAATTGTGTACCTGGCGTATCCTGCTCGAATCGACGTCCTGTCGTTCACCCGGATGGCGATGCCGGCCCGGGGCTGCAATGCCAGTTTCGGCGCGTTCCACATACCGGGATGGCCCGAATCCGTAAACTGCCACTGGCCATTCCACTTCCAATAGTTGCTGCCTACGATCGCGACTGCCTCGGCCGGCATGTTCGGGGGCTTGGCCTGGATTTGCGGAATCGGCATCGAGAGGTCCAGACCGCGGGAGAAGTTGTGAGCGGGATCGTACCAGGGCACCTCGTAATCGTTTCGAATCCCGAGATTCAGAGTGACCCGCGAGTTCAGCTTCCAGTCGTCCTGGAGATACATACCCCAGAATCGCGTGTGCGGATCGGGGGCCGGGCCGCCTATCATTTGGGACGAACCGTCAAGTGCGCCGAGAAGGAAAGTAGCCCACTGGTCGCCGAAGTGCAACGTGTCGGGGTTGTTGTAGGTGTTTGCCGTTAGAGAGGTATTAAAGTTGAAATTCGTCGTACTGGAAACATACGAGAGTCCATGAGTCTGGCGAAGTTCCAGTCCGGCCTTTAGGTAATGCGAGCCGTGCTGCTGCGAAATTTTCGCGTTGAAGGCTTCGCCCTTGGGCCGCTGGTCCCAATAAAATCCGCCGCCGCCGAAACCTGCACCGCCGATGTTGAGATGCGGGAAATAGAGCGGTACGCCTGTGTCCGCTGATGTGTAGGACTTAAACCAGTCGGCGTTGGGCCAGATTGACGACCAGCCTTCCGATCCCAGCGGCGTGGAGACATAGGCATCGGTCACGTTGTGCCAATCGCCGTGGAAGCTGACCACGGTGCGAGGGGTCGCGGTCCAGAGTACGTCGCCGGCCACCTGCCACGCTCCCCGTACCGACCCGGTTGGGACGTACAAAGATGTGGTCTGAAGGGGAGTCGGATTGCCAGCCAAGTCGTCCGTATAATAATGGCTGACCCGGCCGAAAGCCCGCCACTTATCGCTGATATTGTAATCAGCGCGCTCGGACCAGTTCTTGTAGTTGTAGTTCTCAATAAAGCCTTTTT
>JAOAPT010000637.1 GCA_025463045.1 Candidatus Solibacter sp. | reverse complement strand
CCGATCCTCGACCCATTCGGCACCGAGGCAAAGGAGAGGCTCAAAGCCCTCATTCCTCGCGGCGAGATGGGCCGTCCGGAAGAGATCGCAACTGTAGCTCTCTTCCTCGCCTCTAACGACTCGAGCTTCGTCAACGGCATCGAACTCTTCGTCGACGGTGGTACCGCCCAGATCTAACGCATGAACTCTTGATCGAGGTAAACCGAAGCGGCTGGCGGCGGACAACCGCCGGAGTGAAGGCCAAAGGAACGCGAAGTCGGCTTGCGTCTGTGATGGACGGCGAAAACGTCGCTGGCCGGATGGGCTGTGCTATGGGCGTTTGTCCTTCCTAACCCGGCGGGACTACTTCCCAGAACCGGACTTCTGACTCCCTTCCATAGTCGGTGACATGGTCGAAAGCGAGGGACCGCATCATGTCCAGCTTCGCCGCGCTATCGACTCCGGTTACTTCAATGTTTTGTAGCTTGCCCAGCTGGATAGCGAACGTGCCGACACCGCCGCCGGCGCCATTGATCAGAATTGTTTGCCCCGGTCGAAGTGGCCCGCTTGCTAGAAGTCCTTGCAAGGCCAGCTTCCCGGCTTGCGGGATCGCCGCGGCTTGCTCAAATGTCATGCGCTCCGGCTTCATCACCAGCGAGTTCTCACGCGCACAGACATACTCCGCAAACCACCGAACCCGCCGAACCCGAAACTGGACAGATCGCCAAACACGGCATCGCCTTGCTTAAATCGCTTCACTTCCTGGCCGACGCTTTCAAACAAGCCCCGCTACATCGCTTCCGACGATCCTCTTCCGCCTACGAAGACCCGCCATCAGACGATTCGCGAAACTATCTTGCAACAACCCCCAATCCCAATCGTTGATCGATACGGCGCGAATCTTGACCAGCACTTCGTTCTTCTTCGGGGTAGGTTTTTCGATTTCTCTGATTTCAAGAAAGTCCGGGTGAACCGAATTTGTCGTAGACAAGCGCTTTGATCGTGGTCTTATTGCTTTGAGGCGTTCCCCATTTCAGAGTTCAAAATTGAAGCCTGCCTGCAACGGAGACAACGCGCTCGCGGGATCATGATCGACCGAGCCGAAAGTATAGAGTTGCTCACGCCGCGCCGCCTCCTCCAGAATCTCGTTGAGGCGCACGAACCCCCTGGCAGGGCCCACTTCCCTTCGAAGGGGACAAGGCCTCGCCGGATCAACAACACCTTCAGCGCCCGTCTGGCTGCGTTCTTTCCTTCCCAGCTCAATGGGGTCTTTTGCGGGATAGGCGAATGGATAGCGGGTAATAAGCTCGCCGGCTGCGCCCTGGATACCCAACTCCTCCTCCAGTCGCCGGCCAGCGCCTGTTAGAGGCTCTCGCCAGACTCGACTTTGGCGCCGGGACTTGAGGGGCTGCGATTGGTCTGGCATGCGCTGCCCCACCAGGATCCTGCCATCGTTCTGGGGGAATCGCCGCCACCACCTGAACCATGACAACATTGGAGCACAGACGCCACGGCCCCGTGTCGTAACTGTAAGTTACGGATTCGCCGGTCGATTCTCTTTCTTACCTTCGCACTTTGCGGAACATTAGCGGGATGCCTGCCAGCGCCAACATCAGGAACGTCCCGGGCTCCGGCACCGCCTGAATTTCTGCGAAGAGGCCGTCGGCTTCGCCGTTGATTCCGGCATTGATGAATAGCGTATTCGGATCGAATCCCGACCCGGGAGCCCGGAAATTGAGCGCCCACAGGCCAGTATTCACGATGGGAGCTCCGGATTGACTGGAAAGCGTGCCCGCGAAGAGAAGGGTCACCGGATTGAATGCGCTGATTGTACCGTCGCCAAAGTTGCCGACCAGAATGTCTCCGGCAAAATCACCGAAGCCCGCCGGCGCCAGAGTCACACCCCAGGGAGAGTTCAAGTGAGTGTTCGTAGCCAACCGTTGCTGCAGAGTGCCGTTCAGATCGAACACATTGACGATTCCGGTATTGGCGGTAGTGGTTGGCAGATGGGTTACAGGATCGACCTTGGCGTATTCCACATACAGTTTTCCGGCGATGTTTTGAATATTGTATGGAGAGTATCCGGCCGGTACAGTAGCATCGATAAACCCGCCCGATGCCGTGGTGGGCGCGAAGCTGCCATTGAACACGTCGATTCGTGCATTTGCGAAATCGGCGGCATAGAGGAGGTTGGCGCCTGCATTGTTGGCAATTGCCAAACCCGTAAAGACGGCGCCATCGGTTGCGTGGAAGACAGTTGCCGCAACGCCCACAGGGTTGCCTTGAGCGGCATTCCAACCCGCAATATTCCCGGACAACGTATCAAAGATGAAGGTGGCTGGCGCTGGGGCTGATCCGCTGCCTGGTGGAAGCAGGAAATTCCCGGCGACGTTGGCGAAGACCTGGCCGGTTGGACCGAATGGCGTCGAGACGATCAGAGCCTGCGCAGCGCCGGCACCATTGTACAGAGTGGCATTATTGGATCCTTGGTTCGAGACCCAGAACGGGCTGGTCGCACTGAATGACATGCCCCACGGATTCTTGAGATTGGGATCGAGGTTCGCGGCCAATCCCGGAACATCCGAAGCTAAATTGGTCTGGAAGAAAACGGTGTCAGCTTCTAGCGATCCGCAAAGCGTACCCCCGGCAAAGAGCGCCGCTAGCGCCCAGGATAGGTGTTTCTGCATTTGCCCTCCGAAATCTGCTAGAGGCGATTGTAAAGGATGCGCCGTCCCAAAGTTCGTTCGAGAAAATACTCCACGGCCAACTGCAGACGATTATTACAACTGTTGCATCTCTCCCCAAGATGCTGATTCCCCCGCGTCGCGAACGAGCAGAGGCAAGTACAGAAGATGCCGTATCTGAGTTCGGCATGAAGCTCCCGGAGCTACGAGCGCAAAGACAAAGATCGGGAGACGTAAGCCGCGTTCTTTCCGATAACGGCTGTGAAACAGCGTTCGGGGAAGTGTGCCAGGATTAGTACCGATAAGTCGTTAGCGTCCTATCGGGAGTGCCGCGGGCGGAAATACTCGTACAACGAATAAGAACTCGGGCCGCGGCACTTTCGATAGGGGCGACTTGAAGGAGGTGGCCGATTCGACCCGCTATGGAGCTACTATCGACTCCCTTTGCAATGAGGCACTTGCAGGAGGTGGATGGCTCTCCGCGAGACGAATTCCGCGCTGCAATGGGCTGCCGCTCGACCAGAGGATATCACGCCCGCACCAGCCGTGGCCGTAGGCCACTTCGTTCAAGTCGGCTTGTGACCGCATTCAACCGCTGCGCCCTATCAGGGGCGAAGGCGCGACGGGCTCTCTTACCTTCTCTTGACGGCTTCGAGCACCTCCGAGGCGGGAACGCCGACGTCGGCCTGCTCGCCGTCCCCGCTCTCGCCAGTCATCTCCACGCCCACCGCATGTAATTCCCTCCCGCGTCCCGCCAGCCGGGGTATACGCCGGTACGGCCTAATGTTGTATATTTGCTCATGGCACTTGGAGTCTGGCGTTATTCCCTTGCTCTGCTTTTCATAAGCGCGGCAACGGCATCTGACCAACAGGCAAATTCCCCCTCCGGCGGCGTGCCCATCATCCAACCAGGGGCACCCGGCCAAAGCAGCAAAATCCTCCCAGCTTCCACCAAAATCGTTACTTCCCGCGCGCCTTTGGACGAGGACAGCGCCTTCATGCAAGGCATGATCCATCACCACGCGCAGGCCGTCGAAATGGTGGACCTCCTGCGCACCCGAACCCGCAACAGAAAACTTCAATCGTTGGCCAACCGCATCAGCATTTCGCAGACCGACGAAATGAAATACATGAAGCAGTGGCTCGAGGATCGCGGACAGCCGGCAACCATGAAGCACGCCCAGATGAATCACGCCGCCATGGGACATGACATGAAAGGCCACGACATGAACTCCATGCCGATGATGCCCGGCATGTTGACCGTGCCGCAGATGAAAGCCCTCGCCAAGGCCAGCGGCCCCGCGTTCGACTACCTGTTCCTGACGGGGATGATCCAACACCACACCGGTGCGTTGATCATGGTCGAGGATCTCTTCGACACGGCCGGCGCGGGCCAGGACAACGTGTTGTACGATTTTGCCACCGACGTGGACAACACGCAGCGCGCGGAAATCGAAATCATGAAGAGCATGCTTAAGGAGAAGAAATGAGCGCAACCAAAATTTCCGGATATCTCCGGATCGCCGCCGCTGTCCTGCCGTTACTCTACATCCTCCAGCCCGTTCCCGCGGCCGGGCAAGCCGCTACGCCTCCGTCCAACAACTCCTCGGTCTTCTCCAATCCTCGCTCCGCCGCGGACGATCCGCGCGTCGGACTCAAGGGCGGACTCTACGACGCCGGCGAAGCCGCATCCGGCCTGCAGAAGCTTGCGACCCTGCCGAAGCCGCCCGGCTTCGCTCCCGGCGACACCGCCGGCCCGCCGCCCGCGCCGCCCACCGGACCCGATGGCCAACCGATTCCCGGCCCGCCGCCCGCTCAATACGGCTCCACCAATTCCGATCTCGCTTTCGCCGGCAACCACCTCTTCGTCGGCAATTACAACGGCATCAATTTCTACGACATCGATAACCCGATGAAGATCAAACTCCGCACGTCCGTGCTCTGCCCCGGCGGGCAGGGCGACGTGTCGGTGTACGGCCACCTGCTCTTCATGTCCGCGGAAGCGGTCAACGGCCGGATCGATTGCGGCACGCAGGGCATTCCTCTACCGCCCGGCTACACCCCGCCTCCACCGCCGCCCCCCGCGCCCCCCACCGCCGATGGTCAGCCCGCCCGCGTGCGCCGTCCGCCGCCGCCGCCCAGCCCCGACCGCTTCCGCGGCGTCCGCATCTTCGACATCAGCGATCTCGCAAATCCCAAGCAGGTCGCCGCCGTGCAGAGCTGTCGCGGCTCGCACACGCATTCCCTCCTGGTCGACCCCAAGGATAAGGACAACGTCTACATCTATATTTCGGGCACCGGAAATGTGCGTCAGTCGGAAGAATTGGCCGATTGCACCGGTGGGCAGCCTGAAGACAATCCGAACACGGCTCTCTTCCGCATCGACATCATCAAGGTGCCGCTGGCACATCCCGAACTCTCCAAAATCGTTTCCAGCCCCCGCATCTTTACCGACGCGCAAACCGGCTCCATGAACGGCCTTTGGAAGGGCGGCAAGCACGGCGAGGGAACCCAGACCACCTCCGGCACCGACAAGTGCCACGACATCACCATCTATTCGGCGGTCGGCCTGGCCGCTGGAGCCTGTTCCGGAAACGGGATTCTGCTCGACATCTCGAACCCGATCAACCCCGTTCGGATCGCCGCAGTCAGCGATCCGAACTACGCCTTCTGGCACTCCGCCAACTTCAACAACGCCGGCACCAAAGTGCTCTTCACCGACGAATGGGGCGGCGGCGGACAACCGCGCTGCCGTGCGACCGATCCCATGAACTGGGGCGCCGACGCGATTTTCAATCTGTCACAGGGCAAGCTGACCTTGGCGTCGTATTACAAGATGCCCGCGCCGCAGACCGAATTCGAGAACTGCGTGGCGCACAACGGCTCCCTTGTTCCCATTCCAGGACGCGACATCCTGGTGCAGGCCTGGTATCAGGGAGGCATTTCGCTCGTCGATTTCAGCGATGCCGCACATCCCTTTGAGATCGCCTATTTCGATCGCGGACCGGTCGATGGCGCCAAACGGGCCATGGGCGGGCAATGGTCCACCTATTGGTACAACGGCTACATCTACGGCTCGGAAATCGCCCGCGGCGTGGACGTGTTCAAGTTGGTCCCCAACAAATTCATCACGCAGAACGAGATCGATGCCTCCAATCAGGTGCACTTCGCCGAGCTCAATGTTCAGAACCAGCCGAAGATCACCTGGCCGTCGAATTTCGTGGTTGCCCGTGCGTATGTGGATCAACTCGCCCGCGGCAACGCGCTCCCCGCGAACCGGATCGCAGCGCTGAACGAGGCGCTCGCCAAAGGCGAGCCGACCTCTTCCGACACCAAGGCCTCCGCCCAATTCAAGTCCATGGGGGAGACGCTCGATAAGGATGCGGCCAAGGCCAAACTCCCCGCGGATGCGGAGCGCATGCGCGCCCTGGCGGCAATCCTGAAACAGAAGTAACCCGCGCCGAGCCCTACTTTTTCGCCGCGAGTTTCTGGGCGACTTCGAGCGCTTCCGAGGCGGGGACCTTTACGTCCGGTTCGACGCCGGTACCCTCCCAGTTCGTCTTGGAAATCGGATTGATCGCCCGCGCAAACGGCACCCCGATCGTGAAGTGATCGTCGATCCGGTGCCCCGTGACGGGATGCGCGCCTCCACCGGTAGTCTCGCCGATGATCGTGGCCCGCTTCAGATTTTTCAGATTGTACGTAAACTCCTCGGCGCCGGAAAACGTGCGGCTCGCGGTCAGCACAAACACCGGCTTGCTGCCGAGATGCTTCCCGGGCATATCGGTGCTCGTCCAAAACTCCTCGGTCCGGTTCTCTTTGCGATGGTAAAGGTCGTTCAGGTGAGTCCGCTTATCGAAGAGATAACTCGAAAGGTAAGCCACCATACGCGGGTCGCCTCCGCCATTCTCGCGGAGATCGATAATCAGCGCGTCCACGTTCCCCAGGAAGTTCATCGCCGCGCTCGCCGTAGGGCCGCAAATATCCGGGCTGGCGAACATGTTCAATTTCAGATACCCGATGTTCAGCGGCAGCCGCTCTGCCTTCTCAAATCCGCAGTTATTCTCTTCGAGCTGGCGCCGCACCGCGTCCGGACCTCCCGCAGGTCCGCCTTTCGGCAACACGGCGGGGCTGAAGGTCACGGCTAAATGTCGGTCGCGGCTGACTTCCCGCAGATCGGCCGTCAGCTTCTGCGCAAACGCATCGCCGTTGGTCATCGAATCGTACTCGCCCAACTTCTGCCGCGCTCGAATCGACTCTTCCATCTTTCTCGCGGTTTCCGCGAAGACGTAGAACTCGTTCAGCATCGCGATCGCGCCATCGATCGCGCTCTTGCGCGCCGCGGCGTCGATGCTGAAATTCGCCTGCGTGACTCCCGGCGGCAAGGGCCTCACTGCGAAACTCACGACCTCGGCGGGATCGCTTTCCTTCACATCGAGCCGCCCGATTGCCGTTCGGTCGCCGGCCTGTGCTTTGACGCGAAATTCAATGTGGGTCCGCTCGCTCTTCTCGATGCCGAGCAGTTCGAAGCCACCAGTCTGATTGCGAAGATTCATCAGATTGTCGACAGGTCGCGCCGGGTCGAACTTCTGAATATAGCTCTCCATCCGCGCTCGATCGCCGCTGTTGAACGCATCCAACCAGGCCTTCAGCGTCCTCCCCGCCGGCGTGTCCGGAATTACCGGCTGAGCCGCTGCCCAAAGGGTCGAAAGCAAAACGAGCACACTGATTCTCCGCCACATGCAACGTTAGACGACCTCGCGGGGAATGAGTAACGCGTCAACCGCGCGCGCCTTATTCCATCGCTCCGTACGCCAGTGTCCAGAAATCGGTGAACACCTTTGGCGGTTCGGGCGAATCCATCATGCGCTGGGTGAAGGGAATGCCGATCATCCCCTCCGCGGGATCCGTGTAGGCCGTCGTCCCGAATCCGCCGGTCCAACCAAACCGGCCTGGAGTGTGGAAGATCTCATGGCGCGCGATATCCACCGCCACTCCGAGGCCCCAACTCGAATGCGTACCGAAAAAGAGTTCGGAGCCGGCGCGCTGGTCGGGCGTGAGTTGATCGGATGTCATCAGTTCCACAGCGGCGCGGGAAACAATCTGCTCGCGGCCGTGTCTGCCTTTGTTCAGCATCATGCGGCAAAAGGCGAAATAGTCGTCAATCGTCGAGACCAGTCCGCCGCCGCCGGATTCGAAGCGCGGTTCGGACGCCCAGGCGCTGTTCGCCACATCGTCGAAGAAATCCAGCTTGTTCGCCTGACGATTGAAGAAATAGAAAGCGGGCAAGCGGTGGATTTTCTCCGGAGGCACGTGGAAAGCCGTGTCCTTCATTCCGAGCGGATCGAAAATGCGTTCCCGCAGGAACGTGCCGAGCGATTGTCCCGAGACGCGCGCGATCAGCGCACCCAGCACATCGCCGCTCACGTGATACATCCAGCGCTCGCCGGGCTGCGCCAGCAACGGCAGCGAACCGAGCTTCTGCAGCCACTCGTCCATGGCGGGCGCTTGAGAGGGCAGCATCGGACCATCCCCGCCGATCCTGTATTCGCAAATCAACTTCTGGATCGGACACGTGCCCGGCATCGCCATCACGCTGCCGAAGCCCATCCGATAGGTCAGCAAGTCACGAAGTGTTGTCGCGCGTACCGCGGGGACCGTGTCGTTGAGATCCGAGGAGATCGATTTGAGCACTCGCCGGTTGGCGAGTTCCGGCAGCCACGGCTGGATTGAATCGTCGAGCCGCAACTTACATTCCTCCACCAGAATCATCGCCGCAACCGCCGTGATCGGCTTCGTGATCGAAGCGATCCGAAAGATCGTGTCACGCGCATCAGTGCCGGATCATCGAATGCCAGCGTGCCGAGCGTCTCTACATGAACGTCCGCATGATGACTCACCAGCGCAACCATTCCCGGCATATCTTGCCGTTCGATATGTCCCGACAACACCCGATGCATTCGCTCCAGCGCCGCCTTCGAAAGTCCTGCTTTTCTCATCGCTATTTCCTTCCTCTCATTCAAGAGTCGAACAGGCCCGTCCCGTTTCGACATCCTCGAGTGGTTGGCGCCACAAGCGGAGCCGCGACGGTTACGGAGCGGTGGTCCCCTTCGCCGGCAACCGCTTGCACGCCTCCCACCCCAGCTACCCAGCCCCCGCCGTACATTTAGTAGACTCAATCCGTGAAGCTCTTGGGTCATCTCTTCTGGGCCGCCATCGCCTGTGCGGCGGCCTTCTGTCTCGGCGTCATCGCGCTCGGACGCGGCGAGCACATCAACAGCCTCTGGCTCGTCCTCGCCGCCGGCTGCAGCTACACCACCGCTTACCGCTTCTACGCGAAGTTCATCGCCGCGCGCGTCATGATGCTCAATGACAAACGGGCCACCCCTGCCGAACGCCTCCAAAACGGCCACGATTTCGAGCCCACCAACAAGTGGATCGTCTTCGGCCATCACTTCGCCGCCATCGCCGGCCCCGGTCCGCTGGTCGGTCCCGTGCTCGCCGCGCAATTCGGCTATCTGCCTGGAACGCTGTGGATCATCATCGGCGCCTGCCTCGGTGGCGCGGTGCAGGATTTTGTCATCCTCTTCGCCTCCATGCGGCGCGACGGCAAATCGCTCGGCCAGATGGCGCGCGAAGAGATTGGCAAGGTCGGCGGCTTCATCGCGCTCGTCACCGTGCTGCTCATCATGATCATCCTGCTCG
>JAOAPT010000597.1 GCA_025463045.1 Candidatus Solibacter sp. | reverse complement strand
GCTCTGTGTTGAACAACCTGGGTTTGACCAAGCGGAGATCGAACAAGCGCATGAATTATTCCTGTTTGGACGTCGTGGCTGTGGCGCGCGCATTCGCGAGCGCGGCCTTTTCAGTTTCATCGAGTTCGGACTTCTTCTTTTCCCACTTCCACACGCCGAAGGGACCCTGGCGCTCGAACCGCACCCTGTCACCGTCTTCAGTCGCCTTGATCCCAGCCGCCTTGTCCGCCTCCAGCGCCTTCGTCTGCTCGCCGGTCTTTTCTTCGAGGCGAACGATGCCGAACGGAACCACGCGGTAGATCCACTTCTTGCCCTGCGGGTCCGTGAAATGCATGTCCCCGTCGGCCCCGCGCGTCGCTCCCGCGGGAATGGTCATCGGCCGGGAACCGTCTACCGCCTTCGGCTGGGCCGCCGGCTTGTTGTCCTGGGGGTCCGACGCCATCACGGCCGCCGCCGAAATCAAAATCGCAAAAAACATTCTCATAAGAATCTCTCTCTTACCGTCCGCTGACGGGATCCCACCGGCAGGATTTGCCGAAGGGCGTCTGCGTGACCACTTTGCGGAAGCCTTTGTCGACGGCTCCTTCCGGCGAAGAATCGTCCGGCAGGCACGTTTTGAAGCCGAACTGCGTTGCTTCGCCCGCGCCCTTGTTGCTCATCACGACCGGAGCTGCCGGAGCCGCCGCGGCCTGCCCGTTATTCTGCGGGCGAGCCTCCGCAGCCGCCGCTGCCGACGACCGGTCAAGCAACTGGCTCAATGTCCGCCGTACCGTCGAGCCGTCGTACTTCCACTCGAAAGTGATCTCACTAGTATTGACGTCCACCAGCTTGAATTGGCCGATGCTGTCCCCGGGTTTCATCACTTTTTCCGCCGACCCGGGATGTTCCACCATGATTACCTCCGGCCCGTCGCCGAGATTCATCTGTCCGTGATAGCGCGGCAATTCCGGCATCGGAGGAGGCGGCGGTGGAGGAGGCGGAGGCTCGACGATTTCGTTGGGGTCGCGCGAAGGATGGAAGAGCGTCTTCAACGCGACTTCCTTATATGCCACGGGCATTGCCGGCGGATCGTTGGGCAGCGGATAGAATGCCGGCGGCGGAACCGGCTTGACCGTCGCGCTGCGCAGCGCCGCCTCCCGCGCCTTCTCCGCCTGATATTGTTCGCGCCACTTCACGCCCGCGAACACAATTAACCCCGCAAGCACCACATTCAACAAAATCAGTTTGCGGTTCATAACGTACTCCCCGTCTTCGGCACCAGTTTCTTCGACACCACGCCCGAAAGGCTCAGCCGCACCTGGATCGTCTTGTTCTTCGGATCCGTCGTACCTTGGATCGCGATCTGATTGGTTGATAGCAATTGCGGCACATTCGCCAACGCTGACAGAAAATTCACCAGTTGTTCGATCTTGCAGGCGAATCGCACCGTCACCGACACTTCGCCGTACTCGCTGCCGAGCGCCTTGACCCGCCAATCCTCCATGCCCCGAATGTCGATCCCGTTCGCCGCGCCCGTCGTGTGTAGCACATCCGAAAGCTGCGACTGCGCCTGCGCGCCCGTCTCCGCCTTCAACATGCCGTTCTCGCGCGTCTGGAGTTCGGCCAACTCCTGCTTCAGCAGGATTTCTTTGCCGGGAACCGTCGCCGCCGTCTGCCGCAAGCTCGCCAAGCGCTTCTCCGCCGCGGGCACCGAATCCGTCACTCCGACCACTGCCGGAGTGCGGTCCGCCATCACCACGAAGCGCAGAATCAAAATCGCCGCCACGCCCACTGCCAGCTTTACCGCGGTCTTCCGATCCAGCGTTCCGACGTTCACTTGCCCCTCCGGCGATTCGTGCGGATCTGGAAGGTCTCACCGCTGCCCTTCGGCGTCGACATCTGGATCTCCGTCTTTTCGAAGAATGGCGACGAATCCAGGATCTTGATCAGCGGCGCCGTCTGCTGCGCATCGCCCGTGATCCGCACGGCGTCGCGCTCCAGCGAAATCGTATTCGTCCACGCCGGCGGCTCCATCAGGCGCGTCATTTCGTTCAACGCATCCAGGTCCATCCGCGTCTGCTTGCGGAACTGGTCGAGTAGTTGCGCCCGTCCGCGCGCCAGCACCGTCTGCCGATCGACCGCGTCGGCGCGCCTGCGCAGCGGCTCGAGCTTGGCGATCTCGGCGTTCAACTGTTTCAGGTATTGTTTTTCGCTCCATGACGCGTACGCCACCATGGAGCCGGCCACCAGGAGAAGGAGAGCAGCCAGCACCATGGTCGGTACGAAAACCGCCCGCGAGTTGAAGCGTCGATGCTCGGGCGGTAAAACGTTCGCCGCGGGCGTGAGCCGGGGACAGGCCCCGGCCAGCGCCGTCGCGTACGGTAGTGCGTTGCGGGAAAGATCGTTCGATATCGGGTTGACTCCCGGCTTCGGCAGGATTTCTTCGAGCGTGCGCGGCGCCGTATCGGGCGCCAGGCGCAGTTCCGAGAGCGCGAGCGATGCCGCCCGCTGCGGCGCCAGGTCGAATTCCGCGCTAAATAGTGGCTTGGAGCGGCTCTCGCCGTAAACCTCCACTGCGCCGGCCTCGGTCCTGCTGAGCGCGACGAACCCTTCGCCGAGTTCCGCAATGCCGTTCAGCCGGATCGCCGCATGCACCGCCGCCGCCGAAAACGTGAAGCTCGCGACCGCGATATCCGCCTCGGCGAACA
>JAOAPT010000587.1 GCA_025463045.1 Candidatus Solibacter sp. | reverse complement strand
AAGGTGAAGGACCGCGCCGGGCAACTGCGAATCTCAATCGACAGCGGGATGGGCTGCATTTGCGAATCCAGCAAGAGCTTCAACAAGAAGGGACCGCCGGCGCGCGATCAGCTCATCGAAGGCTTGAAAGTCGCCAAGGCGGTGGGCGCGAAATCGATGCGCTGCTACATGGGCTCGAGCGACGACCGGCTGGGCCCCCTGCCGATCGAAGCGCACATGGAAAACACGATCAAGGCGTTCCGCTCGGTGCGATCTGAGGCGATGGATCTGGGCGTGAAGATCGCGCTCGAAAATCACTCGGGCGACATGCAGGCGCGCGAAGTGCGGACGATCATCGAGACGGCCGGCAAGGATTTCGTCGCCTCCTGCCTCGACACGGGCAATCCGATCTGGTGCGTGGAAGACCCGTTCGTCGCGCTCGAAATCCTCGCGCCGTACGTGGTGACGACGCACGTGCGCGATTCGGTGGTCTTCGAGACGCCGAACGGCGCTGCGGGACAGTGGGTGGCGTGCGGCGACGGCAATTTGGATCTGGTACGCTTCGTCCAGGAATTCCGCCGCCTGTGCCCGCAAGCTTCGATGCAGCTCGAGATCATCACCGGCCGGCCGCCGCGTCCACTGCCGTACCTCGAGGCGAGTTTCTGGAAGGCGTTCCCGAAGATGCCCGCGTGGGAGTTCGCGCGGTTCGTGCAGCTTGCCAAGAGCGGCCATCCCTTTATGGGCGCGATGGTGATCGAAGACGTCCCCGGCAAGAAGGCCGCCGTGATGGACGAGGCGCTGAAGGAACAGCAGCGCGTGGATCTTGAACGCAGTTGGGAATACGCGCGCAAGAAGATGAACGTCGGCGTGAACTGGCGGACGGCGTAGGGCGTTCGCTTCTCGGCGTGTCGAGAGATCACTGCTCCGATCAGAGCTCTAAGGGCTGACGCAAAAACAACTTCTCAGATTGGGTGAGATCGTGTAGTTCCACTTCGGCAGAACCTCGTGCGGTTTCACCTGCGGAGAGCTTGGGGGTCGAAGAAGAGTGGGCGCATAATGTTATAGTTCCGACTCGTCGAACCTTTTGAATCGGAACTAAAACACAGTTGGCAGAAGCGCATGCAAGGGCGTGCCACAAAAGGGCGTGCAGTGCCTGGACGCCCGCAGCGCGGTGCGCTTCGCGATCGCGAGCGATGGAGAACTGCTGCAGAATGTGGGCATGTCGACCGGCTCGCGGCAGGTGGAGCTTTACGACGGCCGCGCCATTATTCGCGCGCGGATCAAGTAGGGCGAGGCCGCGGTGACGGTTTCCGGAGAGAAACTGCCCACCGCCTTACTGACCGTGAAGGCCTGATTATGTTAGCTTCAGAAGCAGGAATGCGACTTTCCCGTACGTTCACAATTGGTTTGCTGATGGCCGCCATCAGCGCGTGTTTACCAGGGCAAACTCCTCCGCCCAAGGAAGAGATTAAGGGCCTGCCGCCACGCGCCACGCCGGCGGAATACCAGATCGTCACCAAGGCAGGCGAGGTGACCATCGCTGCCGAGTTCAAAGGCCACTCCGTCCCTGTCCTGCAGGGCAACACGCTCAACACAGAGGACTACGTAGTGGTGGAACTGGGAATTTACGGCGCACCCGACGCGCGCCTCAAGATCGACGCCGACGATTTCACGCTGCGCATCAACGGGAAGAAGACGCCGCTCTCCAGCCAGCCCTACGGGTTGGTGCTGCCCTCGGTGAAGGATCCCGAGTGGGAGCCGCCGGCGGCCACTTCCGGAAAATCGAAGACCAGCGTCGCCGGAAGCGGCAAGGAGCAGGGCGACAACTCGCCGCCGCCGCCCGTTAAGGTCCCGATCGAAGTGCAGCGCGCGATGGCGAAGAATGTCCAGAAGGCCGTATTACCCGAAGGCGATCGCGCGCTTCCGGTGGCCGGGCTGATTTTCTTCCAGTACCGCGGCAAGACCAAGGGCATCAATTCGCTCGAGCTGATCTACGCGGGCCCGGCCGGGAAGGCCACGCTGAATTTGCAGCCCTGATCGACACCGCAATCTTGAAGGCGTGCCCGTCGGCAAACGTTGATGAAGAACCGAGCTCTTATCCGAGCCGCGACGGTTGGGGAGCGTTCGTCACGCGACCACCGCTTCCTGACGGTCGCGGCTCGGACTGGATGTGTCCTTCAGGGCATCGATTACCGCGGGGTATTGGATGGAGCGACTGTCTGAATACCGATTTAATTATTCCCGCAGTCAATTAGAATAAGACATCGCGATGGTCGATCGGGCCTTGGGGGATTCATCGAAATGGTGGCGCATGTCATTGCGCGCAAAAGGTGTGGCAGTGCTCGCGGTGCCGATCGCGGCCCTGTTTGGCGCTCTCTTCTCCGTCTACGGGGTGGAAGACGACGTTCGCAATGCCGACCAGAGCGTCGTCCGCTTCTACGAAATCCGCGATGGGCTCGGAGCCCTTCGCAGTTCGCTACAAGATAGTCACGCCGCGATTGTAGGCTATTCCGCCACCGGCGAGCAGCACTTTCTCAGCGTCTACGATACCGCCCGCAAGACGATCGCGACCGCGCTCGCCGAAGTTTCGGCACAGACTGGAAACGATCCCCAGGCCATCGCCTCGCTCGCGGAGATCCAGCGCGCTACCGGAAAGGAATTGGGCCTGCTCGACCAGGTGCGCGCTCTTCCGGTCCGGTCCAGCGAGGCCGGCGCGCTGATGGCTCGCGAGCAGTCCACGATGGCGGATCTGCAGGCGCACGTATCCCTGCTCAACGATCAGGAGGAGCGCAGCTTCACCGGCGCGCGTTTCGAACGCGACGTCGCGCGGCGCCGCCTCTTCCGCACGGTCATTCTGTGCGGCACGCTGGGACCGCTCGGCGCTCTCTTCATCCATCTGATTCTGGCCGGCCGCATGGTACGCAGACTGCAAGCCGTGCAGGAAAATGCGCGACGTCTGGCCCACGGACTTCCGCTCGAACCCTTGCCGGCCGGGACCGACGAAATCGCCTCTCTCGGCGTGCAACTGGAGACCGCCGCGTACCTTCTGCGCGAGCGCGAACGCGAATTGAGCGACAGCGAACGCCGCTACCGCGACATTTTCGATCACGCACCCATTCCGTACGAGGAGACCGACCTCCACGGAGCGGTGCGGCGCTTCAACCAGGCGGTCTGTACGCTGCTGAAGTGCACGCCGCAAGAAATGGTGGGACGCCTCGCCTGGGATTTCATGTCTCCCGAACGCCAGGACCAGGCGCGCGTTTCCATGAAGCGCCGGATGCAGACGGGCGAGGAAGCCGCGCCGTTCGAATGCGAGTACATGCTGGACGACGGCTCTCGGATCATGGTCGAAATCCGCGAGAATCTGATTCGCAACGACCGGGGCGAAGTGACCGGGATTATTCGATCCCTGCTTGATGTCACGGAGCGAAATCTGGCGGCGGTGGCGGCGCGAAAGGTAGAGCAATACGCGCTGGAGTTGCGAAACAAGAACGAACAACTGGCGCGCGCGCTCGAAGCGGCCCGTTCCGCCACTGTCGCCAAGAGCCGTTTCCTGGCCAGCGTCTCTCACGAACTGCGCACGCCGCTCAACGGCATCATCGGTTTCAGCGAACTGCTCTACGACAACAAACTCGGGCCGCTCTCCGGCGAGCAGACCGAAATCATGGGCGATATTCTGACCAGCGGGCGGCATCTGCTCCAGTTGATCAACGACATCCTCGACCTATCCAAAGTCGAGGCCGGTCGGATGGAGTTCCGTCCCGAGCGCACCAACATTGAGACCCTTGTGTTCGAAGTTCGCGATGTGATCCGCCCACTTGCCGCGAAGAAGAATCTGCAGCTTGCGACCGATGTGCCCGGCGACCTGATCGCCAACCTCGACCCCGGCCGCTTCAAGCAGGTGCTCTACAACTATCTTTCGAATGCCGTCAAATTCACTCCGGCGGGCGGCAGCATCACGGTGCGCGTCGCGCGCGAACGCGCCGCGGGATTCCGCCTCGAAGTGGAGGATACGGGGATCGGCATCGCCCCGGACGAGATTTCCCGCCTCTTCCAGGAATTCGCGCAATTGCCTAACAGCCGCAAAATCGATCAGGGCACCGGCCTCGGCCTCGCGCTGACGCGCCACATCGTGGAAGCGCAGGGAGGCTCCGTCGCCGTGAAGAGCGAATTGAGTCGCGGCAGCATATTTTCCGCGGTGTTTCCTTTGGATAGCATGATCGCAGCAGCTACAAAGTGATATCCATGTACGTGTAGTACACCCCACTACGCTACACTTAACGTTCCATGGCCGGAGAGCCGATTCTCATCGTCGACGACACACCGGTCAACCTGAAATTGACCCGAATTCTTCTGGTGAATGAAGGGTATAAGGTGGTTACCGCATCGAGCGCGGAAGAGGCCCTGGAACTACTTCGCAGCTACCATCCGCGGTTGATTCTCGCCGACATCCAATTGCCCGGAATCGACGGTCTGGAGATGACGCGCCAGATCAAGCGGAACGAACGGACGCGCGATACTCTCGTCGTCGCGCTCACCGCGTTCGCGATGAAAGGCGACGAGGAGCGCGCCCGAGCGGCGGGTTGCGACGGCTACATCACCAAGCCGATTGACACGCGCTCGCTGGGCGCCACGATTCGCGAATTGCTGGACCGGTACACCGCGTCGACCGCTGCTGTCCCGGCTACCGAACCGGAGCTTCTACAGGCCGGCGAGATGCAGCAGTTGCGCCGCCGCTTCCTGAGTGAAGGACAGGAAGGCGCCCGGCGCCTGCTGCTCGAACTCGACGGGCCTTTCCTCCCGGCGGAGGCGGCACGCGCGGCGCACCAATGGATCGGCACCGGCGGATTGCTCGGGTACGCGGTGATCGCGCGTCTCGCGCGCGAAGTGGAAACGCTGCTTCATGAGCGGCCGGTGGACACCGCCCAAGTGCGCGAATCGCTGACCAATCTGGTGCTCGCCTTCGTGACGCCTCCCGAGGCGCGCGACACGCCGATTCCGGCCGCGATCCTGGAGTCACTCGCCGGAAAACGCGTAGCACTGGTCGGGCTACCCGCGCATGAAACCGAGCGTCTGTGCGTCGCCCTCGAATATGTCGAAGCGCATGCTCATTTTTTCGAGCTGACCTCTTCTCCCGAAGCGGCGGAACTGGCGAACACCGACCTCGTGGTCACCTACGTACACCCGCAATCGGCGAACTCCGCGTGGCTGAAAGCCGCCGCTACGGATGGCCGCCCGACTGTGTTCGTCGGCAGCCGCGATGACCTGCTTGCACTCGACCCCGCCGTCCAGACGATGGCCAGCGGGATCCTGTTAGATAGCTGGCAACCCGATGAAGCGTTGGTCCGCCTCAGCCTGGCGGTCGCGCGCAAAGCACGCCTGCCGTTTCCGGGGCCGAACGACGGTCCTATCCAGGTGCTGGTTGCCGCCGGCGATGCCGGCGTGGGGGAATTGGTACGCACCGCGCTGCAGAACTACGGCGTGGAGTTCCACCATGCCGCCGATGCGCAACAGGCCCTCGAACAGGCCCTCCGCCTGAAGCCGCACGTGGCCGTGCTCGACATCGACATACCAGGCCTGGATAGCGCTCGCGTGCTCTCGGCGATTCGCGCGGAGCAGCCTGCCACTCGAATTATTCTGTTGACCGCGCGCCAACAGGAAGGCGACCTTCTCCGCGGCTTCACGCTGGGCGCAGACGATTACGTCGTCAAACCTTTCAGTCCGATGGAACTGCTGGCGCGTTTGAAGCGGCTCATCGCCAGGTGAAGAGTAGAGCCGTTTTCGATCACACCTTAGTACACTGGAAGTCCATGGAGTTTCGACATTCCATCTGTAACGAGGCCTTCGAGAAGTGGCCGTTCGGCGACGCGTGCAGGGCGATCCGCAAGGCCGGGTATACGGGCATCGAAATCGCGCCCTTCACTCTCGCCGAAAGGCCGCGCGACGTCACCGCCGCGCAGCGCGCCGAATACCGCGACGTCATCGGTTCCGAGGGGCTCTCATTCGTCGGTCTTCACTGGCTGATGGTCAGCCCCAAGGGGCTCCACGTCACCGGCCCCGACGCCAATCTGCGCCGCGAGAGTTGGGAACATATTCGCGACCTGATCGATCTCTGCGCCGACCTCGGACCGGATGGCGTGATGGTCTTCGGCTCGCCCAAACAACGCGGCACGTCCGGCGGACTGACCCGCGAACAGGCCACCCGGAACTATGTCGACGGGTTGGCCGGCGTCGCTCCCCACGCCGCGAGCCGCGGCGTCAAAGTCCTCGTCGAGGCGCTCCCCAAAGAACAGTGCGACGTTGTGCAGACTCTCGAAGAGGCCGCCGCCATCGTCCGCGAAATTGGCAGCCCCGCCGTGCAGACGATGTTCGACGTGCATAACGCGATCGACGAAGCGGAGCCGCACGCAGCGCTGGTGGACCGCTACTTCGGCGTGATCCGCCACGTCCACGTGAACGAACTCGACGGCCGCCACTGCGGTACCGGCAGCTACGATTTCAAACCGGTCTTCGAAATGCTTCGCCGTCGTAATTACCAGGGCTGGATCTCGCTCGAGGCCTTCGACTTCACGCCCGGCGCGGAGACCCTGGCCAACGAATCCCTGCGTTATCTCGAAAATCAGATCGAACAACTGCCATCATGAGTCACTACGTCGTTACCGGAGGGGCGGGCTTCATCGGCTCCGCCATCACTCGCAAACTGCTTGCCGAAGGCGCCGGCCGCGTGGTTGTCATCGACAACCTGCTGAGCGGGAGCGAAAGCAACCTGGAGGAGATTCGTTCGCGCATCGATTTTCAGCGCGCCGATATCCGTAATTACGAGGAGATCGCGCCGCTGATCCGCGACGCGGCCGTGGTTTTCCACGAAGCGGCGATCCCGAGCGTGCCACGTTCGATCGACGATCCCGTCCCCTCGCACGACGTCAACGCCAACGGCACGTTCAACGTGCTGCGCGCCGCGAAGGAAGGCAATGTGGGCCGCGTGGTTTACGCCGCATCGAGCTCGGCCTACGGCGACACGGAGGTGCTGCCGAAGGTCGAAGATATGACGCCGCGCCCGAAGTCGCCGTACGCGCTGCAGAAGCTGCTCGGCGAATACTATTGCAATGTCTTCACGGGCGTTTATGGGTTGGAAACAGTCGCGCTGCGCTACTTCAATGTCTACGGCCCGCGGCAGGATCCCAGCAGTCCGTACTCGGGCGTGCTCTCTCTGTTCATGACCGCGGCGCTGAATCGCACCGCTCCCAAGATCTTCGGCGACGGCGAGCAGTCGCGCGACTTCACGTACGTGGAAGATGTGGCGGAGCTCAATTTGAAGGCGGCGCGCGCCAAAGGTGTTGCCGGCAAGGTTTATAACGCCGGCAACGGCGGCCGCATCACGCTCAATCAATCCTGGGCGCTACTGCAGAAGCTCGAGGGCATCGACATTCCCGCGATCTACGGCCCGCCGCGCGCCGGCGACGTCCGCGATTCGCAGGCCGATACCACGCTTGCCGTTGCAGAGCTCGGCCACGCGCCGCGCTACTCCTTCGAAGAAGGCATGCGGCTCACGCTGAAATGGTATCGCAAGGCCTACCCTCCGAAATCGGCATGATCGAATTCGGACTCGGCACCATCGGGATCGGCAAGCCCTGGGGCTTCGCAAATCCGGAGGTCCCCGACGAGCGGCACGCGCAGGAACTGCTCGAGCGCGCCTTCACGCTGGGCGTGCGATACTTCGACACTGCGCCCTCGTACGGCGTGAGCGAACAGCGGATCGCCACGTTTCTCGCCGGGCTCCCGACGGCCGATCGCGCCGAGCCGTATGTCGATCACGGATTCGGCGAATTGCGCCGCAGCCTCGATGGCAGCACGGAGCGCCTCGGACGCATCGACTTTCTGCAGCTCCACAAGACCACGCCGGCCGTACTCCGGTCGGACGATCTGGCGCGCGCGTGGGAGTACGCCGCGTCGCTCGGAATCCGCGGAGCTGGCGATCGCGAACCCCGCATTCCGGGTCGTCCAACTGCCGTTCAACGCCGTGCAGGAAACGTTCGCGGGTGCGATCGCCCCTTCGGCATGGGCCGGATGCTCTACGAAAATCGCGAGCTGACCAAGGCGGACGCCTTCGCTTTCATCCTTCGGATGAAGTTCGACGGCGTGATTCTGAGTGGGACAAAATCCCCCGACCATTTGGAAGAAAACTATCGCGCGTTCGAGAAAGCCAAATGCCAGGGATGAACGAGGAAAGCCAATCACGCCGGGCGATTGCCCCGTGAGCCTGCGGCTCATAAGGGGGGATGAAAGGCGAGCCACGATCGGAGCGGCGACCGTTCTCGCGGTTTGGCGTGCGACGGGTACGCTACGCGCGCAGCACACATCAGGGCGTGTTCTTCAACGCAGTTTTCCGTGGCTCTTCGAGCGAATGAAAATGCCCGATCGCTTTGTTCGCGCGTCATGTTCGGCGAAGCGCCGAGTGGTGTGATATGCGGCCGGAGACCACCGCTCCGTTGAAAATGACTCGCCTAAAGGCGATCATGCAATTTCATCCCTTGTTACGGCCTCGAACGGGGCCATGGAGAACTCCGTTGAAGAACGCACACCAATCGGAGCCGCGACGGTTAGGGAGCGGTGGTCACGCGACCACCGCTCCCTAACGATCGCGGTTCGGATTGGGGCTCGATTCTTCGTCAGAGCGCGAGTCACGGTCGCGACTGCGATTGTGCTGTCCTCAAAAGCGTAGAATCGGACTCCCCTGAAAATGACGCGTCTGAAAAGCGATCATGCATTTTCATCCCTTGTTGCGGCCCCGAACTGGACCATGGAGAACTCCGTTGACGAAAGCACACCAATCGGAGCCGCGACGGTTACGGAGCGGTGGTCACGCGACCACCGCTCCCTAACGGTCGCGGCTCGGCTTGAGGGCTCGATTCTTCGTCAGAGCGCGAGTCACGGTCGCGGCTGCGATTGGGCTGTCCTCAAGAGCGTAGAATCGGACTAGAGGTTCGCCATGCGACCGATTCTTCTTCTCCTCGCGATGTCCGCGCTTGCCAGTGCCGCCGGACTCGAAGTAGTCCGCCCGATCATCGCCCAGAGCGATGGCGGAGCTCCGATGCCTCCGGGCTTCGAACACGTCGCCGGAGAGACGCTGTTCTTCTCCTGCCGCATCGCCGGCTTCGCCAAAACGCCCGAGGAAAAAGTCCACGTGGCGTTTTCCGTGCAGGCCTTCGACCCTGCCGGCTTGCCACTCACCGAACTCTATAAGAACGAGCTGGTCGCTGACGTCACCCCGCAGGATAAAGAGTGGATGCCCAAGATCGCGACCGAAGTGCAGGTGCCGCCGCTCGTCGCGACCGGCACGTACAAGCTGGTGAT
The DNA here is from genome assembly GCA_025463045.1 of Candidatus Solibacter sp. Taxonomy (GTDB): domain Bacteria; phylum Acidobacteriota; class Terriglobia; order Bryobacterales; family Bryobacteraceae; genus Solibacter. The sequence goes on along the minus strand of JAOAPT010000587.1, from coordinate 7,941 downwards.
CAAGGCCGAAGACCTGATCGCGCGCACCAATGCCGAGCTCTCCGTTCCCTTTCAGATCCGCGGCAAGGCGGTGGAGTCCAGCGACACCCTGATCGTGCGCAACTTTCAGTTCTTCCGCGGGGAAGAAGATGCTCAGCCTCTCGCCAAAGCCGCCTATCACGGCGGCGATGCAGTCTGGGCCAAGTTCGATATCACCGGTTTCAAGTTCGGCAAGGACAATCACATCGACGTGAGCTACGTGACGACCGTGATCTCTCCAAGCGGCAAAGTGCTGTGGACGCAGACGCCGCCCGCTGTGGAGCAAAGCGAGAGCTTCTATCCGAAACGCTACGTCGCCGCTGCGATGGGAATCAATCTTCTGCCGAATACCAAGCCCGGCGAATTCACGATCGCGGTGACCATCAAGGACGCCGTCGGCAATCAGACCTACGAGGCCAAGCAGACCTTCACCGTGGAGTAGACGTTACGCGAAAGCCGTTCAGGAATTCCGCGATTTCCTTCTGACGCCCGGAAAGCCTGCCCTTCGGACTCCACGTCATGATCTGGATTGTACCCGCCGGACCCGAGTAGTAATAGTTCTGATAACTCAGTGCGAGCCCGCGGACCGTCGCCTCCATCTCCACCCGCGCCAACGGGTATCCGTTGATCGTGACCTGCTCGCGCGATGTCGCCGCCGCTTCGGTCGCTTCGCGTTTGAGGTTCGCCAACGCGATCTCCACGATCTTGTCCGGAGGCATCTCGATGCCTTCGGCGATGACCTGCGCGTACAACTCGCCAGATTCATGAGCCAGCACATACTGCTCGACGCGCGAGGACACGACCTTCCATTTCGCCGGATCGTAATCGACCGTGGCCTTGCCGGAGTTCAACGTCAGTTTGCCCGCCGTCGGCCCGGCCGTCTCGTTGATCTCCAACCCTTCGAGAAGTTCGGTGAATAGCGGCCGCGACTTCTCGAACAGATCTTTGCCGGTGTAAGTAAGCACCTGAATCGTGCCCGAAGGTCCGCTGTAGGAGTTGGTAAGATAGCGCAACGGCATCCCGCTGACCGTACCTTCCATGCTTAACACCAACACCTCCCGGCCATTCACTTTGCGTGGCTCGAGCGCGGTGATCTGCATGTCCGGTGTGTTCTTCTTCGCGTTCGTCTCGATCACCTTCTTCAATCCCGTGAGGCCGTCCGGCACCATTCCCGGCTCGGTGATGACCATCGCGTAGCCATCGCCGTGCGTCTGCCGGAACAGAATGTTGCCGCCGCGGTTTTCCGATTGTGCCCACTCCTGCGGATTGATCCACAGCGCGAAATTTCCGTACGGCAGGCCGATCTTGCTTCGTGCCGCGGGCTGGCCTGCCGTCAGCTTGGCGAACTCGTCCGAGAAGAGCTCCGCCGCCCTGGCAAAATTTGCGATGAACGCCTTCACCGCGGCACGACTCACGCCACTCGCGGTCTCCAGATCGGCGTCGAGGTGGACGCCGGCGGAATCGAGGTAGGCACGCGTAAAGCGATGTGTCGCGTTCCACTGGTTGATGCGATCGAGCGGAGGTTGGCCCGCGCGCTGCAGCGAGATCAGCAAGTCCCTTCGCGCGATCGTTAGCACCGCATCGCGCCCATCCATTTTCAGCTTGACGGTGGTCCCCGAGCCTTCCTCGAACGGGATCTTCAGCTCCGTGAGGAGCGAGCGCAGCTCGGTCGCCGGAACGTTGTCCCCCGATTGTGCGAAGGCGGCCGCGGCCGTCGCCAGGACTGCACCAACTAATCCTTTCCACATGCGCGCCCATTATAGGACGATTGCAGTATGCTCGCTCTCGGCCTTTGTCCGCTGACCATCGAAGATGTCGCACTCGTCGCGCGCCAATCCGCGCCATTTGAAATTCATTCGGCGTCGCGCGCCCGCATCGCGCTCGGCCGTGTGCGCCTCGACGAACTGCTCGCCCGCGGAGAGCGCATCTACGGCGTGAACACCGGCATCGGCGGCAACGTCGGCATCTCGCTCGCACCCGATCAGATGGATTTACTGCAGCACAACATCGTCCGCCAGCTCTCGTGCGCGACCGGACAACCGCTGCCGCGCGACGTGGTGCGCGCCGCCGCCCTGCTGCGGATTGTGACTTTTCTTTCCGGCGCGTCGGCAGTCCGCGTCGAGTTGGTCGACGCGCTCGTCGCGCTGCTGCATGCGGGCGTGACGCCCATCGTCCCGCGGTACGGGTCGGTGGGCGCGAGCGGAGATTTGATGCCTTCGGCATATCTGGCGCGGGTGCTCGTCGGAATGGGCGAGGCGGATTTCCGCGGAGCGCGGCTGCCCGCCCTCGATGCGCTGCAAGGCGCGGGCCTGATTGCCATCCGGTTCGCGCCCAAGGAAGCGCTCGCGTTGACCAACGGCACTACGTTCATGACTGCGATCGCAGCGCTGCTCTGGCTCGATTCGTTCAGCGTGCTCAAGGCCCTGCTCGGTGCGATCGCGCTCGCTGTCGAAGCGATGCAGGCGCCCGACCTTCCGTTCCACCCGTGGGTCCACCAGCAGAAGGGACATCCCGGCCAGATCGCCGTCGCCGCTCACTTGCTTGCGCTGCTCGAAGGCTCCGGCTACACGCGCGCATCGGGCGGACAGAGCTGTTACTCGCTGCGCTGTCCGCCACAGGGGCTCGGCCAGGTGTGGGAGGCGCTCACCGATTCGCGCGTTGTGATCGAACGTGAAATCAATTCGGCCAACGACAACCCGCTGATCGATCCCGATACCGGAGTGCTCTACAAGGCGGGCAATTTCTACGGCGGCCACATCTCGCGACTGCTCGACACGTGGAAGCTCGATTATGCCGCGATGGGCAATTGGGCGAATTCGCTGATGGCGCTGCTCGTCGACGACCGTTTCAACGGCGGACTCCCGGCGAACTTGACGCCCGAGCCCGGCGTGAATTCCGGATTCAAGGGTATGCAGCTCAGCGTGACGAGCCTGTGCTGCGCGATCCGTCAGATGGCCGGCCCGAGCAGCATTCACTCCGTGCCGACCGAGCAGTACAATCAGGACGTGGTGAGTCTCGGCATGCACGCCGCGGTCACTGCGATGGACGCGCTCGAGTGCCTGCGCAATCAGACCGCAATGCTATTGCTCGCGACTGCCCAGGCCGTCGACCTGCGCGGCGGTCGGGACGCGTTGGGCGCCGGCTCGCGCCGCGTGTATGAAGAGGTGCGCCAGGTCGCCGCATTCCAGGATCGCGATCGCGAAATGGAAATCGAGATCGCGATGGTATCTACGAAGATTTCGGGAGGCGCGTTCGAGAGCTAACTCGCGACCAGGAGGAAAACGCTCCGCGGCCCTCACAGGCGCTCGGCGCTCCGATGAAAAACGTGCTCCAATCGGAGCCGCGACGGTTACGGAGCGGTGGTCACGCGTGACCACCGCTCCCTTACGGTCGCGGCTCCGATTGAGGGCTCGGTCTTCATCGCGCTTGGTGGGTCGCAGGCCGATCTACGACACCAGCGCCTGAGTGACGCGCGAGGCCAACTGGTCGAAGGTGATGATTTCGTAGAGCGAAGGATCGCTCATGATGCGCGCAACTAGGGCGGCGTGCATCGCATGGCCTGCTCGTTCGGCGATGACGTGACCGAGCAGGGGGCGGCCGAGCAGCGCGAGATCGCCGATCAGGTCGAGCGCTTTGTGGCGGCAGCATTCGTCGGCGGCGCGGAGGCCGCCTTCGTTCAGCGGGCCCTCTTGCGTGAAGCAGACGGCATTTTCCAGGCTCGCTCCGCGGATCAGGCCCATGTTGCGCATCTGATCGAGATCGTTCTGCCAACCGAAGGTGCGCGCGAAGGCGAGTTCCGACGCAAAGCGCTCCGGCGTCACTTCCAGTTCGAGCGATTGGCGTCCGACCGGCGCGGGGTAATCCGTGTCGCAGGTCAGGCGGAAAACTTCGTCGGGGAGGATGCTGATGCACTTGCCTTTGTCTTCGACTGAAATCGGACGGCGGATTCGCAGGTAGCGGCGCTTGCGGCGGTAGTGACGGATGCCTGCCTGCTCGATTAATTTGACGAACGGCAGACCGCTGCCATCAAGGATCGGTACCTCGAGGTTGTCGATCTCGACGTAAGCGTTGTCGATCCCCATCGAATAGAAAACGCTCAAGAGGTGTTCGGTAGTCGAAATCAGAACGCCCTGGCGCATCAGGCTGGTTGCGTAGCTCACGCGCGCGACGTGTCGCCAACTGGCGGGGATCTGAAAGCCTTCGAGGTCGGTCCGCACAAAAACGATTCCGGTGGACACCGGCGCCGGAAGAATGCGTATCCGCACCGGCACTCCGGAATGAAGCCCGACGCCCTCGGCTTCAACGGGCCGCTGAACGGTGGTCTCAAATCTCAAAGTGGATCTCCGGCATCGGGAACTCCTATTACACCAGTCGAGCTATCACAGGTCAACTGTTTGATGCAGAAGGACTTGTTAAGGTTTCAGTGTGGCTAATTCGCTACACTTTGTCGACACCTTTGTGTCACAAACGCTCCGCATTGCAGACCTAAGGGAGGGGTGTCTCCCGGTGCAGCAGGTGAAGGATGTTCCCGTCCGGGTCCTTGAAGAAGACCGTTGTGTTGCCTTCGACTGTCGCCACGTCCGTAAGAAACGATACACCTTTGCCGCTCAATTTCGCGTGCGCGGCGGGAAAATCGTTGACCGCGAGCGCGAGGTGCCGGAGGCCGGCCGCCTTCATACCATCGGCGGGTTTGGTATCGGGCGCGGATTCGATGATCTCGATCATCGAGCCGTCCGGCGCTTTGATGAAGACCGTCTTGCTGTGCGCCGGCTGGTAGTTGACGACGAAATCCAGGTGCTCGACATACCAGTGAGCGAGTTTGTGCGGATCGGGCGAAGCGATCGCGGTGTGTTCGATTCCGGTGATCATACCCTGAAATTGTAGCGCCCGGCGCTTCCGGTGATAGAATTCAACGTCATGAGCACCAACGATCCGTTGTTCGCGCCGTTGCCCGAAGCCGAATCCCGCACGATCGGCGGAGTACAGATCGAGGTGGTCCGCGCCGGCGGCTGCCGCGTCAAGCGTCTGATTTATCCGGTGGGATTTCGCTGGTCGAAGGACATGAAGCCGATCACGGGCACTGACCTTTGCATGCACGCGCACGTCGGATTTCTGGCGACCGGCGAAGTCCACATTGAATACGCCGACGGCTGCACGCGCGAGTTTGTCGCACCGCAGGTGATGGCGATCGAGCCGGGGCACGATGGTTGGGTGGTGGGCGATCAGCCTGCCGTGGTCGTGGAATTCGATTTCGAACGCGATACGATCAGCCGCCTCGGCATGCCCGACGCGCACCGGCACTAGTTCGCCGGAAGTGCGAAGGCGACGATGCTGCCGCCGGATGGAGCGCCGTTCTTCCCGCCGCCGCAGACGATGGCGATGAACTGCCGCCCGCGGATCTCGTAGATCGAGGGCGTCGCATTGCCGGCGGCTGGGAGCACGGTTTCCCAGAGCAGCTTGCCGCTCGCTTTGTCGTACGCGCGGAATTTCTTGTCGAAGCTTGTCGCGCCGATGAAGAGCAGACCGCTCGCGGTGACGACGGGGCCGCCGTAGTTGTCGCTGCCGGTATCCTTAATTCCTTTGGCGGTGAGCTCGGGATATTCGCCGAAGGGGATTTGCCAGCGGATCTCGCCTTTGTTGAGATCGATTGCGTTGAGCGTTCCCCACGGGGGCGTCAGCGGCGGATAGCCTTCTGGATCGCGAAAGAGAACATAGCCCTCATTGCGATATTTCAACCAGCCGGGCTGCTTGGCGTCCGCCTCGGCGTCGGCCGCGCCTTTGTCTTTGCCTGTCACGAGGAATTCGACGATCTCGTTCATGTTGCGGCCGAGGTAATCGAAGCCGGGCATGCGGCCGGTGCCTTCGCGGATGATCGCGAGCAGTTCCTCGCGCGAGCGGCGCTTCGCGATATCGACGAGCGAAGGGAAGGTCGGCGGCGCGCCTTTGAGATCGTCGCCGTGACAACCGCCGCAATTGTTTTTGTAGAGCGAGGTGGTGTCGTGCGCCGCCATGCGAATGATCCACGGCTGCTCGTTCGAGTTCACGTAGAGGAGTCCGCTCTCCGGGTCGAAGGCCGCGCCGCCCCACTCGGCGCCGCCATCGGTGCCGGGGAAGAGGACCGTGCCGCGCAGGCTCTCGGGCGTGTACATGCCGTTGGAATCGAGGCGGCGGAACTGTTCGAGGACGGCGGCGTGGGCTTGCGGGGTGCGCTGCGTGATCATGTCCTCGGTGAACGACTGGCGCGTGAATGGCGGCGGCTTCACCGGATACGGCTGCACGGGCGAGAGTTTTTCGCCATCGAGTTTGGACGCGGGTGCGCTGCGATATTTCACAGGAAAGAGAGGCTTACCGGTGCGACGATCGAGGACGAAGACGTAGCCGGTTTTGGTGATCTGCGCGACGGCATCGACCTTTCTGCCGTTGTGGGTCACGGTGACGAGGCTGGGAGCGGCAGGGAAATCGAGATCCCAGGTATCGTGACGGACGCCCTGGAAATGCCAGATGCGGCGGCCGGTGCGCGCATCGAGGGCGAGCACGCAATTCGCGAAGAGGTTGTCGCCGATGCGATTCGCGCCGTAGAAATCGAAGGACGCGGAGCCAGTGGCGGCGAAGACCATGCCGAGTTTGGCATCGACGCTCAAGCCGGCCCAGGCATTGGCGCCGCCCGAGATCTCGTAAGAATCCTTCGACCATGTGTCGTAGCCGAACTCACCGGGGCGCGGGATGGTGTGGAAGATCCAGCGGAGCTTGCCGGTTTTCGTGTCGAATGCGCGGATGTGTCCGGGAGATCCGGGCAGCGTCTCGGGGACGGTGCTGCCGAGGATGATCATGTCTTCGAAGATGACGCCGGGACTGCTGGCGCTGACGCTCATCTTTTCGATGGGGCGATCGAGGCTTTCGCGGAGATCGATGCGGCCGTTGGTGCCGAATGTGGGAATCGGGTGGCCCGTTTTGCTGTCGAGCGCGTAGAGGAAGTTGCGCCAGGTGAAGAAGACGCGGCCGCGATCGACGGTCACGCCGCGATGACGGTAGCGGCGCTGCGGGGCTGCGCCACCGGAGGGATCGAACGCCCAGAGCTCGCGGCCGGTTTCGGCGTCGAGCGCGATGACGCGGAGCTTTGGCGTGGTGGCGTAGAGGACTCCGTCGACGACGATCGGGTTGCTCTGCATTTCGGAATCTTTGAAGGCGTCGTGGGAGTCGTAGGCCCAGACGGGTTTGAGCGTGGCGACGTTGGCGCGGGTGATCTGGGTGAGGGGGGAGTAGCGGATGTTGTTTTCGCCGCCATTGACGCGCCATTCGACGTCGGCGGCGGTCGCAGCGGAGATGAGGAGGACGGCTGGGAGGAGTTTCGTCACGGTTTTCGAATTGTATCGCGGGGCGGACGGGACGTCGGCGCTCCGTGGAAATCGGAGCCGCGACGGTCACGGAGCGGTGGCGTTCCTCGGGTGACCACCGCTCCCTAACGGTCGCGGCTCCGATTGGGAATTCGCGAGAGGGACGCGTTGGTCGAACGGGGCTCGTAGGTCGAAAGGGCGCGTTCGGGCTTCGTTGGTAGAAGGGGCGCGATGGTCGAACGGGCGAGTTGCGGATCGTTGGTAGAAAGGGTGCGTTGGTCGAACGCTGCTCGTTAGGTCGAACGGGCGCGTTCGGGCTTCGTTGGTAGAAGGGGGCTCGTTGGTCGAGAGAGCGCGTTGGTCGAACGGGGCTCGGCAGGTCGAACGGGCGCGTTCGGGCTTCGTTGGTAGAAGGGCGCTCGTTGGTCGAGAGGGCGCGTTGGCCGAACGGGGCTCGTTAGGTCGAACGGGCGCGTTCGGGCTTCGTTGGTAGAAGGGGGCGCGTTGGTCGAGAGAGCGCGTTGGTCGAACGGGGCTCGGCAGGTCGAACGGGCGCGTTCGGGCTTCGTTGGTAGAAGGGCGCTCGTTG
>JAOAPT010000574.1 GCA_025463045.1 Candidatus Solibacter sp. | reverse complement strand
GATGTTGGCTTCCCGGCGGATCTGCTCCGCAAACGGCGTTTGATAACCCGGCCCGACCGGTATCTCTGCGTCCGGTACATTCCCTCCAGAAGAGCAATCGATCAGGTCTGCTCCAAGTTCCTTCAGTTGGCGGGCGAGCTCAACTGACTGCTGAATATCCCAGCCGCCATCGATCCAATCGGTCGCCGAAATGCGCACGAACAGGGGCGCTCGCTCCGGCCACGCACCTCGAACGGCGGCAACAACCTCGCGCAATATTCGAGTGCGATTCTCAAATGAGCCGCCGTATGCATCTGTTCTTTGATTGCTAAGAGGCGACAGAAACTCTTGAATCAGGTATCCATGAGCGGCGTGAATCTCAATCACACGGAAGCCCGCTTGGCAGGCACGGCGCGCGGCGGCGGCAAAAGCAGAAACGATGTTCTGAATACCATCGATAGATAGCGCTCGCGGCATCGGATAGCCATCGGTGAAAGCCAACGCGGTCGGCGCAACGACATTGTTCCACCTCCCCTTACTTTCGGGAACCGTTCCGTGGCCTGCCCACGGTGCGTAAGTGCTGGCCTTCCGGCCGGCATGCGCCAACTGCATCCCAGCCACGCTGCCTTGCTCATGAATAAACCGGACGACTCGAGCCAGCGACTCAATGTGATCGTCCTTCCAGATGCCCAGATCCTGCGGACTAATCCGGCCATCGGGAAGAACGGCAGTTGCTTCGGTAAGCACCAGTCCAGCGCCGCCGACTGCCCGGCTGCCCAGATGCACGAAGTGCCAGTCGCTCGCGTATCCGTCCGTGCTGGAGTACTGGCACATAGGCGAAACAAATACGCGGTTCGCAAACGTAATATCCCGAATCGCGAGAGGATCAAACAGGTGAGTCATAGGGTGTACACTGCCTTTCTCAATTCAGAAGAAGCTCCAAGCTTGTGGCCCGTTGTCATCTACGAGTCGCACGCGTATTCCCTCGCTTATATTCGATGCACGGTGTAGCGTAAAGATACAGCAACTGCGAAAGGGACTACTCATGCCTAACTCAGCCAAGCGCCGGAAGCCCATCCGAGGACGACCTAGGGACAAGGACGCCGACGCCCGCATTCTGAAAACGGCCCTGCGTCTGGTCGAAAGGACAGGATTCCGATCGGTAAGTATGGAAGCCATTGCAGCAGAGGCGCATGTAGCGCGAACAACGATCTACCGTCGGTGGCCGAATAAGGCCACGGTCATCATGGACGCTTTTCTTGCAGAGGTCGGTCCGGGAATTGCCTTTCCCGAGCTTCCGAGCGCGCTCGAAAGTCTACGAATACAGATGAAGCTGTTGGCACGCGCATTTCGTGGACGGCCAGGATTGCTCATCCGTTCCCTGCTTGCTGAAGCTCAATTCGATCCTGAGTTGAAGAGGGCTTTCCGCGAGCGTTGGATCATGAAGCGCCGCGCTGCGGCTCAGGTGGTCATAAAAGCAGGGATACTCGCGGGTGAACTGCCAGCTGCCACCGATCCAGACGTGCTGCTCGATGCGCTGTATGGAGGACTCTACTATCGACTACTTATGGGCACAGGTTCGCTAAGCGATGCGTATGTAGAGGCAGTCTGGAGGACCGTGCTCCGCAGTTCGAGGTTGAAAGGTGAACTGGGGAGGCCCATGGGAAGCGTGAAACGGTAAGACCGTCGTTTGCCCTAGTCATAGTGAGACGGCGATTCGGCAGTTGGACGACCAACTATTCGCGCCTCTGACCTGTAACCGGACTATATCTTCCCATATCAAACTCGTAGGCGTTCTGACGTAAGGAATTGCTCCGCGAGCAAGAACAAGAAGATGTAGCCTTGTTGACTAATTATGTGCCAGAAGCTTTCCCAACTAGGATCCTTGGTTTCATCGCTCCGTCGGGCAAGGGAGCGATAACCCGGATCAACGTGCCATTTGTATCGGATTCGATTTCGAATCGGCCACCCACTTCAGTGATCCTTTCGCGCATGCTTCGAAGGCCGACACCGCCGCCCACACCGGACCTGAATTGCTCTAGTAGCCCTGGGGGAAAACCCTGGCCGTAATCTCTCATCTGAAGCACAACGTGGTCGGCAGTAAGCTCTAGTTGGATGTCCACTGACTGACTGCGAGAGTGACGATGAATGTTCGTCAGGCTCTCCTGCAGGATGCGGAACAATACAATCTCCAGCCCGCCTGGCAGCCGTTTCAGCGCCTCAGGAATATCGAGGTTTACTTGAATGCTGCTTCGTTTGGAAAAACCGTCTATATACCACCGCGCCGCGGAAGCGAACCCAACCTCATCCAGGAGCGGGGGATGAAGCAAATGGGAGATAGTGCGGATCTCGCTGAAACACTTATCCAGATCATCCGTCAACTCCAAGAAAGCTCTGGCTTCTTTTTCGGTTGCGTCGGGCCTCTTCAACGCTACGAGACTCATTTGTGCATGTGCCAGGTACTGTCCGACGCTGTCATGCAAGTCACGGGAAATTCTTCGCCTCTCGTCATCTTGCGCGCGCAGCAGACTTGACGAAAGTTCTCGCAGGGCGGCTGTGCGCCGCTCCACTATGCATTCGAGGTTAGAATGACTCTGCCGGAGCTCTTCCTCCAGTCGTTTGCGCTCCGTGATGTCATAGAAGCAGTTGATTGCTCCAGCGATTTCTCCTCGTTGGTTCGTCAGCGGACGGATATTCACGACCACGGTGACCCTCGAACCGTCGGGCCGCTCAATGAGCACTTCCTGATCACGCGCCTCCGTTAACGTGCCGCCCACTACCTCGGCCATTGGGCACTGCTCGTGGGGCATAAAGCTGCCATCTGGGCGGAACAACTTGTATGAGCCACAAAAGCGCTCGTCGGTATCGCCGGGCGCCGGGGTGCGGCCCCACAATTCCGCGGCCCGACGGTTGAAATTGTCAATCACTCCTGAGCTATCGCAGGAATAGACGGCGATAGGACCCATCTCAAACAAGGCACGATAGCGCTCTTCCCTGTCGCTCAATGCTCTATTGAGATCTTCCGTCGCCTGGCGCGTCCGGCCTGGGTGGATATCAGGTTTAGTCATGCAAATCCCTTTGGTCTTCCGAGAATATCACGCCCGCCCTTGCCGGCTCGAAGTAGGAATAACGGTCCCTTCCAACGAGAATCCGGCTACGTCAAGGGAAGTGACTTTGTAACCCCGAAACTAGCACATGTTCTAATCGGGAGCCAAAGGTGCCTTTTCCCAAGGGACTCCCTGAGGACCGGACAGACCAATTCGCAGGTCGCATACTACAAAACGCCGCGAGGGGGGCAGACCGGTCTAAAGACCGGCCACTACATGAGGCGAAGGCGGGATGGCGAGATGAACTTGCCGCTACACGGGCGGGGCGGACGGGTCTAAAGACCGGCCATTACATGCGGCAAAGGCGGGATGGCTACACGGGGGGGCGGACCGGTCTAAAGACCGGCCACTACATGAGGCAAAGGCAGGATGAACTCGCCGCTACACGGGCGGGGGCGCTCGAAGGCGTCGCGCTGGGCACAGCATGCTGTGCCCCTACAAGGCGTTGCGTTTGCGGAGTCGAACTGGCTCACCTCCGCTCACCGAAAGCTCGGACAATTAGCCGAAATTACCTGGTAGTGACGCATTTCTTCGATGTCTTCTACATAGGGCCGGACTGACGCGAAGAATGATTTGAATTCGGGGCTGGATCGAAAACCTTTGAGATGGCCTTCTTCGGAGTCCCATTCGATGCGCAGGACGTAATACTGTGGATCTTCGGTGCAGCGCGAAAATTCGTAGGCCAAGCAATAGGCGGAGGCAGCGAGAGGTTCCCTGGCTTTCTTGCAGGCCTGCTCGAAAACGCTGCGTCTTTGTTCATCGATCTTGTACCGCGTGTATTCCACAATCATGACAGCTCCTGGGTTCGTTATTGGGGGATTGGCGGGAAATCTCTAGCGCGTTGCCGCGAGCTCGGGGACGCCGGCTAGCTCTGCGTGTTCTTCTTGCGATAGGCGCAGGGAGGCTGCCGCTACGTTTTCCTCGAGATGTTCGATGGAGGACGTTCCTGGGATGGGGAGCATGATGGGGGAGCGCTGGAGTAGCCAGGCGAGAGCTACCTGCTTGGGGGTGGCGTGGTGAGCCTGCGCGACTCGCGCGAGGACTTCGCCAGCGACTTTGCCTGCGCCGAGCGGGAACCAGGGGATGAAGGCGATTTTATTGCGCTCGCAGTAGTCCACGACGTAGTCCCATTCGCGGTCGGCAAAGCTATAGCGGTTCTGCACGCTGACGATGGGGACGATTTTGCGGGCGCGCTCGATGTGCTCTTGCGTGACGTTGGAAAGCGCGACGAGGCGAATCTTGCCTTCGTTGCGCAGTTGCGCCAGAGTTTCTACAGAGGCTTCAAAGGAGACGACGGGGTCCGGAGTATGGAGCTGATAGAGGTCGATGCGGTCCAGGCGGAGTCGCTTGAGGCTGCCCTCGACGGCGCTGCGAAGGTGCGCGGGAGTTGCATCGTGGGTCCACTGATTTGGGCCGGGACGCTTCCAGCCGCCCTTGGTGGCGATTATCAGGCCCGCGGGGTAGGGAAATAGCGCTTCGGCGATGAGTTCCTCGCTTGTGTTGGGGCCGTAGGAATCCGCGGTGTCGATGAAATCGATATGAAGCTCGATGGCTCGGCGGAGGACGGCTAAGGCGGCTTTGCGATCTTTTGGCGGTCCCCAGATGCCTTCGCCCGTGAGGCGCATGGCCCCGAAGCCGAGACGACTTACAGAGACTTCTCCGCCAAGCGAAACGTCGCCGGCGAGCGTTGCGGAAATTTTGATGTTCACGATGGACCTCTCAAGTTCAGGGTTCTCGAATTCTATCTCACACTGACGCGCATGATTCCAGGCTGGCGCACGCGGCGGCGGCGCGTCAACGGCGCACGCTCGCAATGCTTAGGTGCAAGCGGTGTTCCAATTCGGGGGCGGGACGATGGGAGAGCAGATGTTCTGTGGAATGAATGCGATGGACGGGATAGGGCGAGACCGAATGCTCTTGCGATGCGCGACGGGAGGCTAGGT
>JAOAPT010000564.1 GCA_025463045.1 Candidatus Solibacter sp. | reverse complement strand
CAGTTGGGAACGCGAATTTCGTTTTAGGAAAATATTTTTTGCAGAACCGTAAAGAAAACGACAATGATAATCGTCGTGTTATATTTGCCTAGTAAGTGACTTAGACTACGCGTAAAGAAATGTCGGGGATAAGTCGTCATATCTTTCTAATAACTAAGTTCAGCGTTGTAATCGACGTACGTCTTCCTGAAACTGGGGTGATAGGAGTATTCGTTGCTCACTACCCAGCCCCTTCCTGATTCCGGCAGCCCTTGCCGCTCTACCGGAAAACGCGGATACATCCTGGTTGCGACAGCCCTAAGCCTTCCCTTCCTACTCGGTGTCGGCGGCCTCGCCATCGACATCGGCCGTATGTACATCACCAAGAACGAGGCCCAGGCCTATGTCGATTCCGCCAGCCTCGCCGCCGCCAAACAGTTGGACGGAACCACCGCCGGAATCGCCCGTGCCTCCGCCGCTGCGGGCGCCGACACCGGGAAGTGGCGCTTCGATACCACGCCTTTCTCCGGCGTGACCACTAAGTTCTCCACCTCCTCATCGGGTCCCTTCGTCGCCGCGCCAACCTCGGCCGCGGGCTATCTATACGCCCACGTGGTCGCCACCGTCGACCTTCCGATGTACCTCATCCGTGTCCTGACCGGGCCCACAGCCACGATCTCGGCGGCAAGCGTGGCCGGCGCTTCGACGCTCACCACCCTGCCCTCCGGCGTCTTTCCCTTCTCGCCCTACACCCGCATCGCCTCCCCCGACAACGCGAGCGATCCGTACGGCTATCGAATCGGCAACCAGTACACGTTCCGCTGGGGAGCGCCCGGCGACAAAACATCCTGCGGGACCGACGCCACCATGGCCAACCTCTCGCAGAACGGCAGCGTGCGCGGCTACTGCTGCGTCTCGAACAGTGCCGCCGACCTTCGCCAGGCCATCGTCGGCGGGCGCACGGATTCCGTTACCATCGGCCAAAGCATCAACATGGATAACGGCGCGAAGAACACCGAGATGTCGGCGATCGGCGATCGCGTGGCGATCGATACCAACACCACTTCGGCAACCTACGCCGCATACCGCGCCGCCGGAACCGGCAATGGAGCCCGCGTCGTCGTAGTCGCCGTCAACGGCGGCGCCCCCAACTACATCAACGTCGGCTTCGCCGGTTTTTTCCTGCTGAACTCCGATTCCTACGACGGCCTTAACGGCAACGACTCGGCCTGCGCCGAATACATCGGCGCCTGGACGCAAGGCGAAACAGCCCCCGCCCCGGGCGGGTCCGGCGGCTATCGTCTGCGATTGGTGAAATGATGCGCCGCGCGAAAACCAGTCGAAGCGGCAGCGTGATGATCGAATTCACGCTCAGCCTGTCGTTCCTGATCCCGATGTTTCTTGGTGTCTGGACTTTCGGCTACGCCTTCTATCAGTATTCCCAACTGGAAAATGCGGTCCGCACCGGCGCTCGGTACGCCTCGCTGCAGACCTACGATTCGGCCAGCACCACGCCCAGCAGCTCCTTCCTCTCGGCCGTGCAGAAAACGACCGTCTACGGCGACCCGTCCGCCAATACCAGCACAGCTACCCCGGTGGTCTCCGGCCTCACCACTTCCAATGTGCAGCTCACTGTGACCTTCGCCTCCGGAGCGCCTTCCACCATGACCGTGTCCGTCACGAATTTCCCGCTGAAGACCTACCTGGGCAGCGTCACGCTCACCAACAAACCCTACGTCTGGTTTCCGTATCTGGGCACTTTCGGCCCCCCATAGACCGCTATGAAATCCAAACTCAAGAATCGCCGCGGCACCGCGCTGGTCGAAACCGCGCTCTCGCTCGGCCTGTTCACCTCGATCGTTTTTTCGCTTTTCGATTTCGGCTACGTGATGTACATGCACCAGACCGTCGCGAGCCGCATGCAGGACGCCGCGCGCTACGCCTCGCTCAACCCGACAGACACCACGGGAACTAAAAATTACGTGCTGTACCGCTCCACTACCGGCAGCGGCGCCGGACTATTCGGACTCCAGACCTCGAATGTATCCGTGGTTCGCTCCGGTTCCGGCACCAGTTCCGACCGCGTCACGATCACGGTCAACGGCTTCGCCTTCCGCCTGATCGCGCCGGGCCAATCCGGCACGGCCAAACCGATGACGGTCACAGCGCCCGTTGAACCAAACTGAGAACCGAACTGAGCGTCAGTACAGCACCCGCGTGCGAATCGTGCCAGGTACCGCCTCCAGCTTCCGCCGAATATCCGCCGTCTCGTCACGCCCGTCCGTCTCTACGTCGATCACGACATACCCGAGCTTCGCATCGGTCTGCAGATACTCCGCACAGATGTTGATCGCAGCCTCGGAGAACACCGCGTTGATCGCCGACAGCACGCCCGGCTGATTGCGGTGGATGTGCAGCATTCGGTGCTTGCCGGGATGCTCGGGCAGCGAGACTTCGGGAAAATTCACCGCGCCGAGCGTCGACCCGTTGTCGCTGTACTTGATCAGCTTCTGCGCTACTTCCACACCGATATTTTCCTGGGCCTCTTCCGTGCTGCCGCCGACGTGCGGCGTCAACAGAACGTTCTCCATCCCGCGTAGCGGAGAGAAAAATTCATCCTGGGTGCTCTTCGGCTCCGCGGGGAAGACGTCGATCGCCGCGCCCGCCAGCCGCTTCGTGCGTAGCGCCTCTGCCAGCGCTTCAATCTCCACCACCGTGCCGCGCGATGCGTTGATCAGCCGCGCGCCCGCCTTCATCCGCGCCAACTGCTCCGCCCCGATCATGTGGAAAGTCGAAGGCGTCTCGGGCACGTGGAGCGTCACAACATCGCTCGCTTCCAGCAGCGCGTCGAGCGAGCCGAGCGCCTTCGCATTGCCCAGCGCGAGCTTGCTCTCCACGTCGTAGACCACCACCTGCATGCCGAGCGATTCGGCGAGCACGCCGACCTGCGTGCCGATGTGGCCGTAGCCGACGATCCCGAGCGTCTTGCCGCGCACCTCGTGGCTGCCGGTCGCCGTCTTCAGCCAGCCGCCGCGATGCGCCGCCGCATTGCGTTCCGGAATCCCGCGCATCAGCACGATGATCTCCGCCAGCACCAGTTCCGCTACGCTGCGCGTATTCGAAAACGGCGCGTTGAAGACCGGAATTCCGCGTTCCTCGGCCGCCGTGAGATCGATCTGGTTGGTGCCGATGCAGAACGCGCCCACGCCCGTCAGCCGCGCGGCGCTCTCGAAGAACCCGCGCTCCAACTGCGTTGCCGAACGGATGCCGACGAAGTATGCATCGGCGGCCGCATCTTCCAGCGCTTTCCCGGTGAGCGACTTCTGGTGGCACTCGATATTGTCGTAGCCATCCTGCCGAAATTTTTCGACAGCGCTGGGATGGATGCCTTCGAGCAGCAAAATCTTGATCTTGGATTTATCCAGGGAGGTCTTGGTCATGAGGACTAATCTTCATGGTAGCGAACTCGCTGCTATGCAGTCCTACTCCACGTCGAGCTTGATCGTGTCGTACATCAGGCCGCCGTTGCCGCCGACGCCGGTCATCGCGAAGCGGATTGTGTTCGCGCCCGTATGCAGGAGACTCGCGAGGAGCGCGTCCTGGTGCACCATCAGGTCCTGCCGCGGCGGACCGCCCGCTTAATTTCCGTGCTCACCGGAATGAACCAGGCGCCGAAGCCATGAAATGAACGTAGTGGCCCCAGATCGGGCTCTCGGCCATGTAGCCGGAGTAGTCGTACTTCTGATAAATCTCGTCGTCCGGCATCTTCCACGTCTCGTCCTGAATCGCCGGGAGTTTCACCAGGTCCGCGT
>JAOAPT010000559.1 GCA_025463045.1 Candidatus Solibacter sp. | reverse complement strand
ACCGTCCCGGCGAGTGGAAGCGCGAACTCTTCACCGCGCTGCCCAAAGGGATCCTGCACAGCATCACGCCGGTACATTGGCAGGGCAAGGGCGAACAACTCATGACGGCGGATTTTCTGGGCATTCGTGTCTTCCTGCCGCGGGGTCCGGTCGAGATCTCGAAGGGCGATCCGCGCGCGTGCCCGCAATGCGGCAGCAGCGAGATTAAAATCGGCCATCTCGGCAAGCGCCGTTTCATCGCCGCCATCGAGCCGTGGCATGGCAATCAGGTCGTGGTCTACACCGAAGACGGGCACGCCTGGACGCGCCACGTGATCGAGGATGCAATGGTCAACGGCCACGCGCTGGCCGTGGGCGACCTCAATGGAGACGGCCGCGACGAAATCGTCGCCGGCTTCCGCGGCAAGGGGTTTCGGCTCTATATTTTCACAGCCGACGACCCCGCCGGAAAGCGATGGTCGCGCCACGTTCTCGACCCGGGCGGCATCGCCGCCGCGGACTGCAAGATTGCGGATTTTAACGCCGATCGGCGCCCCGCAATCGCCTGCTCCGGCGCATCCACCAGAAACGTGAAGCTCTACAGCGCGCGCTGAGCCGCCGCCTTCCCGCCGCGTGAACGGCGCCACGTTGCGGAGGCGGGTTCATTGTGTTATTTATGGGTTCAAGTCGGAAGAATCCAACTAAACCGCCCCGCTGAAGCCAAATAGCGACGGCCAGTCATAATCTCATCAAGAAGGATGGCATCCCGTGGAAGCTGTCAATCGCAAACTTATCCGTCCGTCTTTAAACGAAATTAAAGAGCAGATCACGCCTCCCCGGCGGGCGCCTCTGCAAAAGAAACCCGTTCCACCCGATCAGACCAACGCGGAGAATTTTTATTACGTAAAGCAGATGCAGGCCAAGACCCCCATGGTCTTCGTCCTGCGCGATGGCGAGACGCTTCACGGCGTCATCGAGTGGTACGACAAGTGTTGTCTGAAGGTAAATCGCGCGGATGGCGAGCCGAACATCCTGCTCTACAAGCCGGCCATTAAGTATATGTACAAAGAGGGCTAAAGCCCTCTCTTCCCGATCAGCCCTTGCGGCGATTTCGCATCGCCAGGCGGTATTCGCGCCGTTCCCCGGCCTCCCTATACCGCCGCATTTCCTCTTCCGTCTCCGGAACCACCGGCGGAATCGTCACCGCCTTCCCCTCCCGATCGATCGCCACGAACGTCAGGTACGCCGAACACGTGTGCAGGCGCACCCCGGTCAGCAATTTTTCCGTGTACACTTTGACCCCGATCTCCATCGAGGAACGGAAGACCCGGTTCACAGACGAACGCAGCGTGATCAGGTCGCCGATGTGTACAGGGTGCAGGAACTGCAGGCTGTCCACCGAGGCCGTGACCACGGGGCTTCGCGCGTGCCGCATCCCAGCCATCGCCGCCGCCAGATCCACCAGGTGCATCACCTTGCCGCCCAGTACATTGCCGAAGCCGTTGGCGTCGTTGGGCAGTGCCAACTCCGAATACTCGCTGGCCGACCCCCGGACCGGTTTGCCTTCCACCATCAATGCTCCTTCTTTTGGCGCAGGTAGCTCTGCGCGTACGCGTTCGCCTGTCGCGCGACCGTCTCCGGCTCCAGGGGCGTGGTGACACAGGCCGCGGCGAAGGAATACTCCAGCGCTCCGTGCGCGAACGGTTCGTGATTCCGCTCGATCACATAGGCGATGCGCAGACCCGCCGTTTCGTGGCTGGATATCGTGAACCGTACCGCATCGGGACCTTCTCCGAGGGGAAAACGGCCGCAATTTCCGCGGGCGTAGCCAAGGTTGCAACACGTGTCGCTGACAGGATGAACCTCATCCGGAAGGGCGCGGCAGAAGCCGGACCACGTCTCGCCAAGCGGCAGCATTGGACTTCCCGAGTGGGCGTCCACCGGGTAAAAATACGGGCAGGACATTTTGCACGGTATAGTAACACAAGCTATGCCCAGCACTCGTTTGGAGATTCTCAAGAGTATGGTGGAGCTAAAACCCACCGATGCTTTCACGCGCTATGGTCTGGCGATGGAATACCGCAATACCGGCGATCTCGAAGGCGCTATGACCGAGTTCCGCGCCATCATGGAGAACAACCCGGACTACTCGCCGGCGTACTTCCACGGTGGCCAGACGCTCGAACGCATGGGTCAGGTCGAGGAGGCTCGCGAGGTCTACCGGAAGGGCGTCGAAGTCACGGTGAAGATCGGAAATGAGCACGCCCGCAGCGAAATGCAGGGCGCTTTGGACATGCTCGATTAGGCTGTCGCCGGGAACATTCGCTACGCCGCGTCGGGGGCCAGAACGGCGCTAGGAGTCTCTTCCGCCACCTCCGCCGTCAGCGGTTCGCTGAACGGCTCGTACCGGAACCAGCGCATCAACTGAGCATCTGAAACCCTGCGGCGCCGCATGATCTCCTGCCGCCGGTGCCACGCCGCTGGCCAGCATTTCGCCAGACTCCAGAAGGCCGGCAGCGAGCGCGGTTCCATCACGAGGCAGCCCGCGATCACCGCCAGATCCCGCGCCACCATCGGCAGCAAACAACTCCGGTACAGGCCCGCGGTCGAGTTCTTGATCCGCATCAAAAACCGGTTCTTCACCGAGTGCATGTTGATGAGGGCAGAGATCGACCGCCGGTTGCCTGGAGGCGCGCTCCGCACATGCCAACCGACCGCCGCCGGAGTGTAGATGCATCGCCAGCCCAGCAATTGCGCGCGCCACGCGACGTCGGCGTCCTCCCGATAAGCGAAGAAATCCGGATCGAAGAACTCGCCGTCGATCGACACGTCGTCGACCATCCGACGCCGGTAGAGCGCCGCCGCCGCGCAGGCGCCGAAGACGTATTCCGCGTGATCGTACGCGCCGTCGTCGGGCTGGTGCCAGCCGCGGTCGAAATGCCGCATTGTCGGAGTGAAGAACAGGCCGGTGGAATCGAGGCGCGGCGGGTTCAATGGCCGGAATCCGGGGCCGATCGAGAGCAGCTTCCCGCAGACTACACCGGTCCGCGGATCCGACTCCCCAGCTTCCACCAGTTGCGCGAGAAAATCTTCTTCCATCAGGAGGTCGGGATTGAGCGTCAGCACCCACTCGGAGCGGCTCGCGCGGATGCCCTGATTTTGCGCCGCGGCGAAGCCCACATTCCCCTCATTGGGGATTATCCGGATCCGATCGCCGAAGCCATCCAGGATCTTCCGGGTGTCGTCCGCCGAGGCATTGTCCACGACCACGATGTCCAATTCGACGCCGCGCTGCCGTAGGACGCTTTCCAGACAGCGCCGGATATACCGGCTGCTGTTATAGGTCACAATCGAGATGCAAACAGTCGGTTCCGGCATTGTTTAGGATTTGGTTCATTCCAAAGACCCTTCAGCCTCCAAACCAACTACACTAAAATTTTTTGAAATTGGTGTAGTTGAAAACACTCTCTCCGGGTCTTCTGTGGTGAGGGAATGTCGTCATTCGCGTCCGGCAAACAATTCGTGGGCTTCATACGTCAGGAAAAGTCCGGTACAGCGCTCCAGGAGCAAGTCTCCCAATTGTTCGAGGAGGCGCGGGACGATGTCTATCGGTATCTTCTGACCATCGGGCTGTATCCCCCGCAGGCGCAGGAAGCCGTCCAGGAAGTCTTCCTGCGGCTGTACACCACGATGCGCAAGGGCGAGGAGATTCAAAACCCTCGCGCGTGGATCTTTCGGGTGGCGCACAACCTCGGTCTGAAAATTCGAACCCGGCAGCATTCCGAACAACCCTTCGACCCGGAACTCGGAGTTCAGTATGCGTCGCAGGCCGCGACACCCGAGGCCGAACTGCTGGAACGCGAGCGGATGACGCGCTTTCACGGCGCAGTGCAGGGGTTGAGCGAGCAACAACGCCGCTGCCTGTTCCTGCGAATGGAAGGCCTGCGGTATCCGGAAATCGGCGCCGCGCTTGGAATCAGCGCGAGTGCGGTCGGCGAGTTTCTACGCCGCGCCATGGTGCGGCTCAAGAAGGTGCGCGATGAATAGCTTCGACCTCCGCCACCCCGAAGACGGTCAACTGCTCCGCTACCTTGATGGCGAACTGCCGCGCGGTAAAGCCAATCAGGTTCGCACTCATCTGGAAGCCTGCTGGCAGTGCCGGTCACAGATCGAAGAACTGAAAACTGCAGTCGGCGATTGCGTCCGTTATCGAAAGAATGTTCTCGGCGTCTGCCTGCCGCCCCCACCCGCTCCGTGGCACGCCCTCGATTTTGAGAAGGTTGAGGCCGAACTGGCGTACCAATCGATCTTTGCCCGCCTGACGAATTTCATTTTGTCTCCCACCCGCAATGCCCCGCTCCGCTGGGCGGCATCGGGAGCGGCGGTTCTGGCGCTCACCGCCGGAATCTTCCAACAACTTCGTGAAACACCGAAAGTAGAGGCGGCCGTCCTTCTTAAGAAGGCGATCGCGGTGTCGCAGTCGCGTCCTGTCGGGGGAAAACGGCTGCAGATTACTACCCGCACCGGTAGAATCACCCGCTCGGTAGGGGCCGCCTCCAGACCTGCCGCGTCCAACCCGGCGGAAACCGAACTTGCGCACCTTTTTCAGACGGCGCACTACGATTGGAACGACCCACTCTCCGCCGCCGCCTACTCGACGTGGCGCGAGCAACTCCTCGCCAAGCGGGACGAAGTCGTTTCCGGACCGAATTCTTACGACATCACCACCACCACTGACGCCGGCGAACTCGTGAGTGCCACCTTGAAGTTGCGCACCACGGACCTGGTACCCCTTCAGGGACGTTTTGAGTTCCGCAATCGCGAATGGGTGGAAATGACGGAATTGGTAGACCAGCAAACAACGCCCGCAAGCACCGTAGTAGCTGGAGCCGCCGGCGGTATGCCTCGCCAACCTGGCATGCCGTCGGGACCCTCTCTCGATCCCGCTGCGGCGGCCCCCGAGTCTTCTTCCTTCTCCGAAGAACTTCAGGTGGCCGCCGCACTTCACCAGATTGGCGCGGACCTTGGCGAACCGATCGAAGTCAGTCGCGAAGCTGGCCAGATCGTCGTCTCCGGTTCAGGGATTCCCGCCCCGCGCCAATCGCAGATTCATAGTCAGCTCGACCGTTTCCCCCACGTCGTGGTGCGGTTCGCCGACCCCGTTTTCCCCGCAAGCGCACCGCCGGTTCAATCGGAACCGGTTGCTCGTGATGCGGCCGGCACCGATAAAACCAATCACACGGCGCGGATCGAACAGCGCCTCGGCGGCCGGCCGCAGTTCGAGCGTGTCAGCGGAGAGATTTTGGATTGGAACGATTCGGCGATGACGCGCGCTTATGCGCTGCGCCGCCTGGCACAGCAATTCTCCGCGGACACCGAACAGCGCATGACCGCCGAAGACCGCCGCAGCCTGCATAATCTGGGACGTGCTCATCTCGACGCGTTCACCAAGGATTCGCAGGCGATCTCGACCACGCTCCGTCCCGTCCTCACGGGACTCGGGGGATCGGCCGCCGCGCCGGAGTCCCATGCTCCGGCCGCGAACTGGCAGGCCGCCAGTGAAGATCTGCTGACTGCCGCGCGGCGCGTTGAGACGCTCAGTGCCGTTGTCCTTGGCGTCACTGCTCCTAGCGGGACGTACGCTGCCGCACCCTCGCAGCTGCTCACTGCTCTGGCGCAGCTTTCCAGCCGCGCCGAGCAATGCCGCAAACTGCTTTCCGAGCCCAATTAACACGCCTCTCCAACGGCCCAGCCGTCTTATGTCGTACGATTGACGTAGGCTGAGCCGATGAAACCCGGGCCCCTGCTTTCCCTTCTTCTCGCGTGTCTGTTGTGCGGCACTGCCCTGTGGGCCCAGCGTTCCGCGTACATCTTCGGACGGATTTTCGATCCCTCTGGCGCCATGGTTCCGGAAGCCGCGATCACCGTCGTCGATCAGGAAAACGGGTTTCGCCGGATGACGCAATCCGGCCCCGACGGCGCTTACTCGGTCGGTTCGCTCGAACCGGGTTTGTACAAGGTGACCGTCCGTAAAGAGGGCTTCGTCGGCATGATGCGCTTCGATGTGAAGGTCGGCATCCAGGCTCCGGCGCAGGCCGATTTCACGCTCGTCGTCGGCGCCGTACAGGAGACGATCACGGTGGAAGGCACCGCGCCGCTGGTCAGTCACGAGGAATCCTCGATCGGCGTCCGCGTTTACCGCGAGGACATCCAGCGGATTCCGCTCAACGGCCGCGGGATCCTCGGACTGCTGGAACTCGCTCCCGGTACGAATGTGACTCCCGCGACGCGCGGCGAGGCCGGCCAGTTCACCGCCAACGGCCAGCGTCCCAACGCCAACTACTTCACTGTCGATGGCGCCAGCGCCAACAACGGCGTCACCGCCGGCGGGTTGCCCGCGCAGGCGTCTGGCGGTGTGCTGCCCGCAATGAGCGCCTTCGGCAGCCTGGATTCGCTGCTCCCGGTGGAGGCAGTCGACGAGTTCCGCGTGCAGACCGCGACCTCAGTCAGCGAACCCGGCCGTCTGCCCGGTGCGAGCGTGTCCCTCATCAGCCGTTCCGGGTCGAATGAATTCCACGGCTCCGTGATTTATCGCGTGCGCCACGAAGCGCTGGCCGCCAACGATTGGTTCGCGAATGTCACCGGCGAACAGCGCGGTCCCTTGCGGTTGCACGATGTGGCGCCATCGTTTGGCGGGCCGATTTGGCGCAATCACACATTCTTTTTCGCGTCCTACCAGCATCTGGCGCTGCGCGGCTCCTACGTATTCCGCCAGCCCGTGCCCACCGACGCCCTGCGCGAGGCGGCGCCCGATTGGGTTCGTCCCGCGCTCGATCTTTACCCGCAGGCGAATGGCGCGGCGCTGGGCAATGGCCTCGCCTTTTGGAACGGTCGCAACACGCGCCCTTCGCAGCTCGATACCGGGACGCTGCGCATCGATCACGCGCTCTCTTCCCGCGCCACGCTGTTCGGACGGTACAACGATTCACCCTCGTTCAACGAATTCGGGAGCACCGAAATCAATCGTCTCGACCTGCGCTTCCGCAGTCTTACCGTGGGACTGAATTTCCGTCCGAGCGCGAAATGGGTCTTCGATGTTCGCGTGAACGAATCGCAGACCGAGGCGGAATCCAGTTGGGAAAAGCCGGGCGGTCCGATTCTTTCGGGCTGCGATCTCGAGCCGCTGACCTCGTACCTCTTTCCGAGCGCCCCGTCGTGCAATGCTCTGGTGCGCTTTTCGATCGGCGGCGTCGGGCAGGTGGTGACCGGACGCGAAGGCACTCGGCGCCAGCGGCAATTCCAGATGGTCGATACCGCAAGCTGGAAGGCCGGTGCGCATACGCTTCGCCTGGGCGCGGATTACCGCCGGATGAAACCGATCCGCCGCGACGCGATGGGCGTGCTCAGCGCGATCGCCGACGATATCACGGGGCTCAACGACAAGCGCCTTTTGTGGTTGGGCAGCTCGCCCGCGATCAATGCCTCCGCGGACGTGACCGAGCTTTCGCTGTGGCTTCAGCACACCTGGCAGATTTCACCGCGGTTCACCCTCACTTCGGGAGTGCGCTGGGAGTTCGACCCCTCGCCGCAGGGTCCGCCGGATACGTATTTTTACAACCCGGAAAAGGGCACCGTCCAGCAATATGTGCGGCGGCTGTGGCCGGTTATGTACAACAATTTTGCGCCGCGATTGGGCGCAGCGTGGCGTGTCCGAAAGAGCGGCCGGACGGTTCTTCGCGCGGGCGGCGGCATCTTCTACGATTCCAGCCTGAGCATCGCGACCGACCTGATCAACGGCGGTCCGCTGAGCGTATCGCAGTTCACGAACGGGAGGTTTGGCATCGTCAGCTCGATTCTGAGCTACGCGTTCTCACCGCGCCTGCTGCTGCCGCGATTGGGCGAGTGGAACATGACGCTCGACCAGGCGCTGGGCGCGCACGACGTGCTTTCGGTGAGCTACGTCGGATCGATCGGCCACCGCCTGCTGCGCCGCGAGTTAGGCGGGCTGGGCAACAGCATTACGGCGGAGTTCGCGCTCACCACGAATCATGGCGCATCGGCCTACAACGGCTTTGAGGCGCAGTACCGCCGCAAGTTGCCGCAGGGTTTGCAGGCGCTGGTCTCCTACTCCTGGGCGCATGCTCTGGACAACGATTCGAGCGACTCATTCCTGGTGTGGGCCGGCGCCGGCAGCCCCGCAGCGCGCGATCACGCATCGAGCGATTTCGATCTGCGCCATACCGTCACCGGCGCGATTACGTACGATTTCCCGGAACGTCACAGCGGCATCGGACGCTGGTTCGGCGGATGGGCGATCGACGGTGTCACGCGCGTGCGCAGCGGCTTCCCGATCTCCGTTTTCGACAACGAGCAATATCAGGGCGTCGCGATGGCGAACGCGTTCCGTCCGGACCGCCTGCTCGGGCAGCCGATCTGGATCGACGACCCGGCCGCCCCCGCCGGACGCCGCCTCAACGCCGCCGCCTTCCTGGCCGCCGCCCCGGGAGTACAGGGATCGCTCGGACGAAACTCGATCACGGGCTTCGGCATGGGGCAGATCGACGTGGCGATCCGGCGCGAGTTTCGCTGGAAGGAGAAGCGCGCGATCCTGGTGAGGCTGGAGGCTTTCAATGCGCTGAATCAGGCGAATTTCGCCGACCCGGTGAAGTATCTGAGCTCTGCGGTGTTCGGGCAATCGACTTCGATGCTGAATCTGATGCTCGGCACCGGTAGTCCCGGCAGCGGACTGGCTCCGACGCTGCAAACCGGCGGTCCGCGATCGTTGCAAGCATCGGTGCGTTTTCGGTTTTGATTCCGTGATAAACTTTTAGGTGTTCAGCAGTTCTCCCACACCGATCGGGCTGTGGCGCAGCCTGGCTAGCGCGCTTGCTTGGGGTGCAAGAGGTCCCGAGTTCAAATCTCGGCAGCCCGACCAAAACCCTCACCTAATTTAGAGCCGTCGTGGTTTAGTGCGACGGTTGCGGTTGCATGTTGATGTGTAGCGTGCGGCCACCCATCAACCGGGCGTCGAGCACGCGGTCCAGGGACCAGGCGCCGGCACCACGGACCACCACAAGAAGCGCAATCGAGAGGGCCAGTAAGTGATATTCAAACCCTTCTCCCGGCTGGTTGCCTGCCCAGTTCATGAACAAGCCGTTTCGCATATGGACCAGCAATACGGCGACGATCATATTGACGGCTATCGCGAAGGCTGCCACGCGGCTCAACAACCCAATGATCAAGCCGATGCCGCCGAGGAATTCGGCCATGATTGCCAGGAACGCAAAAATGGCGGGAATGCCCAGGCGTTGTGTGAACATGCCCATGCTTCGGTCGAACCCCTGGCCACCGAACCAACCCAAGACTTTCTGAGCGCCGTGGGCGAAAAACACAAGACCTAGGACCACGCGCAAGAACATTACCATATAGTCATCATTCGTACGAATCAGCTTTCTAAACCACATACCCTCTCCTTAGATAGGAACTCTTACGACACTTTCGATGCCAAAGTAACTCACCTCAGTGTGGCAGCGCGATTGCTTCGACGGAAGAATTACGCCGCAGCGTTCCAACGCGAGCGATACCTTTGAATCCCAGCTCGATAAGGGTGTGTGCGCGCATCGAGGAGATCTTACTGGAGAGGAAGGTACGCTCGTTGGTCTGATGCGCGAGCACCTCGAAGAGGCGCGCTTCTGTTTGCTCGGTTCCATG
>JAOAPT010000539.1 GCA_025463045.1 Candidatus Solibacter sp. | reverse complement strand
TGCGCCAGGCTTTCCTCGCCGCTCATCACCAGCAGCGAATGCCCCAGCCCGATCAGCACCGCGATCACCGTGATCGAAGGCGCCAGCGTGCCCTTCAACCACCCGAGCACCTTCGGGTTGAACTTCAAATTCGCCGGCAGCGGCACCGGCTGGTATCCCTTCGTCAGAATCGTGAACACGCACCAACCGATCAGGATCACCACCATTACCGAGGTGATCTGCATGATCCGCAGCGCCTTCTCGCTCGATTCGTGGTTCAACGAGATCGGCGAGAGCCTGCAGATGCCGGGCGTGCACGTATACCGCCTTTCCGATCGCCCCCTCGGCGATCCCGCCCACGTAATATGCGCTCGACGCCAGATCGGTCAACACGATTGCGGCGGCGCGCCAAAAGGAAATGAACGACAACATGACCGTCGTCGCCACGACGACTTTCACGGCCGCCGGCCGTTGTTCGGATGTCATGGAAATACTGCTCCCCGACCACCCACAAGGGTAGCTCTCAAATTCGCCTGCGAGGTTAGCTGTCGGGCTAGAGCTTGAAAGTACTCTGTCCTTGCGGACTGCGCCCCAAACACTTGGGTCCCCCGCCTCCAGGTGGAGTTCGGCGACTTCATATTAGTTAGCATAGGAAGGTGGAATCGGAAGCGCTTGCACGCCGGGTAATCGCTAAGTTACGCGGCGCCGGACATCAGGCATATTTGGTCGGCGGCTGCGTCCGCGACCTGCTCCTCGGAGTCAAGCCGAAGGACTTCGACATCGCCACCGATGCGCGCCCCGACCGCATCATGGACCTCTTCCCGAGCTCCGGCCGCGTAGGCGCGCACTTCGGCGTCGTCCTCGTGCGCGACGTCTTCGACCAGGTCGAAGTCGCCACCTTCCGCAGCGATCACGACTACCTCGACGGCCGCCATCCCGAGTTCGTCCGCTTCGAAAGCGACCCGAAGGAAGACGTCCTCCGCCGCGACTTCACCATCAACGGCCTCATGCTCGATACCGAGACCGATCGCGTCCTCGACTATGTCGACGGCCAGGGCGATCTCCAGCGCGGCATCATACGCGCCATCGGCGATCCCAATGCTCGCTTTCGTGAAGACCACCTGCGCCTCCTCCGCGCCGTCCGTTTCGCCGCCCGCTTCGGGTTCGAAATCGAACCCGCCACCTTCGAAGCCATGCGCCGCGATCACGCACTCATCCGCGCCGTCGCCGCCGAGCGCGTCCGCGAGGAGCTCGTGCGCATCCTCACCGAAGGCGGCGCGCGCCGCGGCTTCGAACTCCTCGACGCAAGCGGCATGCTCGACGACCTGCTCCCCGAAGTCGCGCGCATGAAAGGCGTCGAGCAGCCGCCGCAATATCACCCCGAAGGCGACGTCTGGAATCACACGCTCCTCTTGCTCGAACAGTTGGATCACCCCACCCCAACCCTCGCTCTCGGCGCGCTCCTTCACGATGTCGGTAAGCCCGACACGTTCCGCATCGCCGACCGCATCCGCTTCGATGGCCACGTCGAGGAAGGCGTCCGCCTCGCGCACTCCATCATGACGCGCCTGCGATTCTCCCGTGAAGAAATCGAGCAGGTCGGCGCGCTCGTCGAAAACCACATGCGCTTCAAAGACGTGCACAACATGAAGGAAAGCACGCTCAAGAGATTCCTCCGCCTGCCCGATTTCGAGGAGCACCTCGAACTCCACCGCCTCGACGTGATGAGCAGCAACAAGCGCCTCGAGAATTACGAGCTCGCCAAACGCAAACTCGCCGAGTACAGCGAGAAGCACCTGCAGCCCGAACCGCTCGTCACCGGCGCCGACCTGATCGGCATGGGCTATCAGCCCGGACCCCAGTTCTCACGCATCCTTGCCATGGTCGAAGACGCCCAACTCGAAGGCTCCATCCAAACTCGGGGCGAGGCCATCAACCTGATCCGCGATACCTTCCCTCTCTGAGCGCGTCTGTTCCTAACATGCTGCGTACCTATATTTCCATCGCAACAATGCTGGCCGCCGGCTCCGCGGCGCTGCCCGCACAATCGCTGGTCATGTCTTTACCGAGACAGAGCCAGCGCTCCTCCATCACCCAGCGGGTGGCGCTCACCGATGTCAGCATCGTCTATCACCGCCCCCTCGCCGGAGGACGGAAAGTCTGGGGCGGCGCCGTACCCTACGGCCAGGTCTGGCGCGCCGGCGCCAACGAAAACACGACCATCGAATTCAGCGATCCCGTCACCATCGAAGGTCAGCCGCTCGCCAAAGGAATTTACGGTCTTCACATGCTCCCCACCGCCGATTCGTGGACGGTGATCTTCTCCAACATGTCCTCCGCCTGGGGCAGCTTTACTTACAACCAGAAGGAAGACGCCCTCCGCGTAACTGTCAAGCCGCAGCCCGCCGAAATGCACGAAGCCTTAACTTACGATTTCGACGACCCCAAGCCCGACGCCGTCACCGTCACGCTCCGCTGGGAAAAGGTCGCCGTCCCGTTTACCGTTAAGGCCGATCCCGCGGCCACGCTCGCCAACGTTCGCAACCAACTCCGCAACGCGCCGCAGTACCTGTGGAACGGCTGGGACGACGCCGCCACTTGGGCCGTCGATTCCAAGACCAATCTCGACGAAGCTCTCACCTGGACCGCCCGCTCCATTCAGATCGAGGAGCGCTTCGAAAACCTGATGACCCGTTCGCGCGTCTTGAAGGACCTCCAGCGCCCCACCGAGTCTGCCGCCGCCCGCGATAAGGCGATGGAAATCGGCAACGCCCAACAGGTCTACATCTACGGCCGCCAGTTGCAGAGCCAAAAACAAAAGCAGGATGCGATCGCCGTCTACCGTACCGTGGCCAAGCGCTTCCCCGACCACTGGCTCGGCCACCTCGCCAAAGCCCGCGTGGCTGTCGCCGACTCCGATTTCGCCACCGCCATGAAAGAAGCTCAGGCCGCCCAATCCGCCGCTCCCGAGCCCCAAAAATCCCAACTCGACGCCCTCAAGAAACGCATCGAGTCCAAAGAAGACATCAACGGCTAGCTAGTGCATTGGTGGGGACATGCTTGAGCATGTCCCTTGGATATTCCTCTGCGGACCGCCCACCTCAGATCCGAGGGTTCCGCGTGATACGGCCACGTGGGTGGCCGAGCCAATGGACGATCACTTTACGTCGATTGAGCCCTGCTCACCTCGTTTTGTGGGAACCTCACTGCGCGTTGCAGTTCTCTGCCTGAGTTACGCCCTGGCCCTCCTGTCGCAAGGGACCGATCCAGTCGGATCGGACGTTCCGACGGCGATCAAATTCGTTGCTCCAGCCTACC
>JAOAPT010000505.1 GCA_025463045.1 Candidatus Solibacter sp. | reverse complement strand
CTGTTCTGAAATTAACACCCCCCTACTCGCCTACTCCGTGGGTGGTAGTTTCAAGTAACTGAAAACAATCCGAATATAAATATCAATAATTGGTGAACAGGAATTTCCCGCCGCTATATTTTTCTACACGGAATCTCTGATTTCCCGCTAACCCCTTGAGTCGCTCGGACTTAGGAGCCTCCACCAAAAGATAAAAACGCTCGGAGCTCGTCCACAGCCTCCTGAAGTCGTCATCGCCGATGAAAACATCCGTCGGAGCATCCGGTGCGTACGACCCGTAATCCAGGTTATTCACCCGCCCGTTCAACAGCAGTGCGCGCCGGTTCGTGTAGAAGAAAACCGACGAGAACGTGTAATACTGATCGTCCACAATCAACTTGCCCGGAGGAGCCTTCATCAACGCCTCCGCCAGCGGGCGCGACGACATGTACGGGTCGAATACCACCAGCGCCATCCGCGCCGCGTGGAAGAACAACACCAGCATCACCGCCAGCGACGCCGTCACCCATCGCTGCCGCCACGATCCCAACGCGCCGATTGCGAACGCGATCCCCGCCACCACCAGCGGTGCGCGCAAATACGCGAAGCTCGCGATCGTCAGATCCGTCATGTGCCCCAACGACAGCGTGTACACATCGGGATTGGAATTCAGCGCAGACGCGATATCGCCGGGGGTCGGCAGTCCTCGCACTGTCCACAGGATCGCCCCGATCGCAATGCACGCCAGCGTCGTGACCACCGCCGCGATCCGCGTCCCCCACTTCAGCCACCAGTGGCCGCTCGCCATCGCGCACCCCAGCAGCATCGCGAGCGCTGGATAGCAGGGCATCGAGTAATATTCCTGCGTCGTCGAAAACGTGAAGAACACGAGGATAAATCCCGCCCAGCACAAACACAGCAGTCGCACCCGCGACGCCCTATCTTCGCCGCGATAGCGCAGCGACAATGCCGCCGGCGCATACATGCTCCACGGGAAGAACCACAGCAGATGAAACGCCCAGAACAACCACCGCGGCACTGTGTTGTAATCCCGCGGATATCGCAGGTTCAGGAACCGCAGCACATGCTCGTTCATGAAGTAGAACCAGAAGAACCCGTGGTACGAGCCCTTCTCGCTATGCATCGTGAAATCGAAGTACGGCGGATTCTGAATCGTCGCCAGCACATGCCACGGTGCCGCAATCGCCAGCATCAGCAGCATCCCCGAGAACGGCCGCAGTCGCTCCCACGTGCGCTTCACGAACAACTGCCGCGTCAGCCCCAGATAGATCAGCCCCGTCGCCACCGGGAACGCCGCCGCGATCAGCCCCTTCAGCAGCATCCCGATCCCGATCGCCGCCCACATCCCCATCGCCCACCACACCGGATGCCGTTCGCCGTCTTCCAGCACCCGCACCATTCCCCAAAGCGCGATCGTGATCGTCAGCGTCAACATCACGTCCGGAATCAGAATCCGCGTGAATAGAAATAGTCCGATGCTCGTCCCGATCGCGATCCCCGCGTACAGCGCCTCTCTCGCGCCGAACGCCCACGCCGCAAAGCGCGCCGTCACCCAGCACAGCAGCACCGTCGCCAGGCCAATCGGTATTCGCGCTGCCCAGTCATGGACCCCGAACACCTTGAAAGACACCGCGATCATCCAGTATTTCAGCGGAGATTTTTCGAGATACGCCACCCCGTCCAGGCGCGCCGTGACCCAGTCGCCCGATTGCAGCATATTCTGCGCAATCTGCGCCTGCACCGCATCCACGTCATCCATCAACGAGGGCGGGCTGACAATGCAGCCCAGGAAAATCGCAGCCGCGATCAGGACAACAATTACCTGATAGCGAGCACTCGCGCCGGCGCCAGCCGTAGTTCTTCCTCGGGCGGAAGAGCCTCCACTTTCCATCTCTTCATCCACAGGAAAAGCGTCAACAGACCCCATAAGTGATATCCGACATTGATACGCCTCTCCATATGATCGCGTATCAAGCCGTCGATTGCGCCTGCGTCGAACACACCCGTCGCCGAAATCGCATCCGGCGTCAACGTGTCCATCAGCATCCCCCGCAGCGTCCCACGGAACCAGTCGTGCGTCGGAATATCGAACCCGCTCTTCTTGCGCGTCAGGACGCTCTCCGGCAGTTTCCCGCGCATCAATTCACGCAGTACAAACTTCTGACTCGTGCCGCGGATCTTCAGCCGTCGGGGCAGGGAAGCCGCGAACTCCACAACCCGGTGATCCAGAAACGGCGGACGAACCTCCAGCGAATGCGCCATGCTCATCCGGTCCGTCTTGTACAAAATATCGTCGGGCAAATAAAAATTCTGGTCCACGTGAAGGTAGCGGCTCAGCACATCCCGCGGCCCCTTCAGCGCCTCTACCATCCGCTGCAGTCCGTTCCCTTCGGTCCCCGGACGAATTTGCCGCAACTGCTCCGGCGAGAATGTCCCGTTCCAGAAGAAGTGCGCCTCGTCTGCATTTAGCAGGCTGCCTTCGATCCACCGCTTCAGCTTATATTCCAGGCTGATCTTATCGTCGGATACCGGCATGTACCGGTCCAGCGCGCCGCGCATCATCCGCCGCAATCCCGCCGGCACCATCCGGAACGGCCGCGCCAATCGATCCGCCTGGTAAGTCAGATACCCGCCGAACAACTCATCCGCGCCCTCGCCCGATAACGCCACCGTCACATGTCGCCGGCTCATCCGCGAGAGAAACCACACCGGCAGCGCTCCCGCATCCGCGCTCGGCTCGTCCGAGTAATAAGCGAAGTCTTCGATCGCGCTCTGCAACTCCACATCGGGATTCAAATCGAACTCGTGATGGTCCGTCCCGTAAACCTGTGCGATCTCCCGGAAGTACGGACTCTCGTCGAACGTCCGCCCCTGGAACGACACCGAGAACGTCTTCAGCCTCTCCGACGTCTCCGTCGCCGCATAGTGCAGCACTGCCGACGAATCGAGCCCGCCCGACGCCCACACTCCTAGCGGCACGTCCGACACCATGTGCTCGCGCACCGAGGCCCGCATCAACCCGTCCAGCTCTTCCTTCGCCGCACCCAGCGAAATCCGCCGCGTCTCGCCCTGCGGCAGCTTCCACCACGCCTCGCTCCATGCCTTGCCGTGGCGCCATTCGAGTAAGTGCCCCGGCGGCACCTTCAGGATTCCCCGGATCAACGTCTGCGGCCCCGGAACGTAATTGACCGAAAGGTACGTATCCAGCGCACTCAGATTCAGATACCGCGGGACATCGGGATGCTGCAGGATCGCTTTCAGTTCGCTCCCGAAGTACAAGTCGTCGCCGCTGCGGTAGTAATACAGCGGCTTGATTCCCATCCGGTCGCGCACGAGTAACAACCGCTTGCTGGACTCAGTCCACAGCGCGATCGCGAACATCCCGCGCAGCCGCGAAAATGCTTCCGTGTCCCATTGCAGATAAGCCCGCAGCACCGTTTCGGTGTCGCAGTTGGATCGGAATCGATGCCCCAGCGCTTCTAACTCGCTGCGCACCTCACGATGGTTGTAGACTTCGCCGTTGAACGCAATCGCCGTGTCGCCGTCGTCGCTGACAATCGGCTGGTCCCCGCCGGCCAGGTCGATGATCTTCAGTCGCACAGCGCATAATGTCGCTTCGCTGCCTTCGAAGATTCCCTGTTGGTCGGGTCCGCGGTGCGACAGCGCTTCCGTGATGCTCTGCGCTACGCCTCTTCCGGATTTCTTCCCGAGACGAGTAAACCCCGCTATTCCACACATTTAGCAAACGGCCCCGTTCCCCTACGAAATGGTACTGGCATCCATTCTAAGCGATGGATTTTCGTTAAATATACCACACTGCCTGATTTCCCGTTTACGATTATCAACTGGAAATTGCAAGCCCCTTTCGAGTCATTGGCCTCTACCCGGCACCTGTGTCTCAAATTCACGCATGTTTGTCCGAAAATCGGCTAAACCTTTCCTATGGTTCCGTCGTCTAATAGCCGAGCATCTACCATGACATTAAAGGTGTGCCAGGCAGCCGCCATAACTTCGCTACTCATTCTCACTTCCTGTTCCCGGTCCACTCCGCCTGTTACTCACGCCGCCGAGCCGCCTTCCACCGGCGCTCGCGCCAAACGCGAGGTCCGGCTGACCGGCATTCTCGAAGCCGTTCACTCCTCCAAAATTCTCGTCCCCCAGATCTTTAGTCAGGGGGGCCCCATGACGCTGACTAAACTCATCCCCAATGGGTCGCGCGTCAAGGAAGGCGACCTTGTCGCCGTCTTCGACGCCACCCAGCAGATCGATCAGGCGCGTGACGCCCAAGCCAAGTTCGAGGATCTCGGCCATCAGGTCGAACAAAAAGCCGCGCAAAACCGCGCCGACGCCGAAAAGCGCGTGTCCGACCTTCGCCAGGCCGAAGCCGATCTCGCCAAGGCAGTAATCGAGTTACAGAAAGGCCCCGTCCTCAGCGAAATCGATCGACAGAAAACCGACGTCCGCCTCCAGTCAGCCCGCACCCATGTCGAGAGCCTGAAGAAGTCCACAGCCGCCCACGATAAGAGCGATCAGGCTTCCATTCGTATTCTCGAACTCCAGCGCGACCGCCAGAAAGTCATGCTCGATCGCACTAAGAGCAACATGGCCAGGCTCGAACTGCGCACCCCGCTCGCCGGCATGGTCGCCCACCAGAATCTCTACCGCAACAATTCCATGGGCCACGCCCAGGAAGGCGACCAGCTCTATCGCGGCCAGCCCATCCTCAGCATTTTCGACCCCTCCGAAATGCAGGTCCGCTGCGCCGTCGGCGAACCCGATGGCGCGCATCTCACCGCCGGCATTAAAGCCACCGTCTACTTCGACGCCTACCCCGATCTTGTCCTTCCGGCCCACTTCGAATTCGCCAGCCCGGTCGCCTCTTCCGCGTTCGGCAGCCCCATCAAAAGCTTCACCGCCGTCTTCAAGCTCGATAAGACCGCACCAGTCTTAATGCCCGATCTTTCCGCTGCCGTCGTAATCGACGCACCCGCCCAGGAGGAGAAGAAAAAATGAGCGCCGCTCCCGTCCCCCAACCCATCGCTCCCGCGCCCGCTTCCCCGCTTATCAGTTCGCGCACCCGCGCCCGTCTCCGCTTTTGGGCGACCCTGCTCTTCCTCCTTGCCGTCGTCGGAGGCGCTGCCTTCGCCGTCTATCGCTATCGCGAGGCTCAGCCCGCTGCCGTCCTCCCCTCCGCTCCCGCCCGCCTCGGCGATTTCCTCGTCATCGTCCGCTGCCGCGGCGAACTCAAAGCCGAGCGCTCCGTCCAGGTCTACACCCCGATGGTCCCCAACCTTCGCATCGCCTGGATGACGCCCCCCGGCGTCAACGTCAAAGCCGGCGATCCCATCGTCCGCTTCGATTCCTCCAGCGCCCAGCAAACCCTCATGCAGAAGGAGGCCGCGCTCCGTCAAGCGCAGGCCACGCTCGATCAAGCCCTTGCCCAATCCAAGATCACCTCCGAACAGGACAAGACCGAGCTCGCCGACGCCGGCTTCACCGTCGAGCGCGCCCGCCTCGAAGCCTCCAAACAGGAGATCGTCAGCCGCCTCCAGGGCGAGGAAAGTAAGATCGATTACGGCGTCGCCCAGCAGAAGCTCAAAGTCCAGGAGGCCACCGTCGACCTCCACTCCGCCAGCGACAAGTCCCGCATCGCCTCCCTCACCCGCCAGCGCGATCAGGCCAAGGCCGATGTCGATATCACTAAGGACCGCATCGCCCAGATGGAGCTTAAATCCCCGCTCTCCGGCTTTCTCATCTTCCAATCGAATTACTCGCAGGGCTGGATGAACGCCAAGCCCTTTAAGGTCGGCGACAACGTGTACGCCGGCATGGTCCTCGCCGAAATGCCCGATCTCACCACCATGCTCATGGACGCCAAAGTCGAGGAAATCGACCGCGGCCGCATCGCCGCCGATCAGGAAGTGCGCGTCCGCATCGACTCGCTCCCCGAGCTCACCCTCAACGCGAAAATCCGCCAGATCTCCCTACTCGCCGAAGCCAGCAACGAATTTCCTCCCGTCCGCAGCTTCCGCGCCTACGCCGGCATCCCCAAACCCGACGCCCGCCTCCGCCCCGGTATGAACGGCGGCATGGATATCGTCATCAACCGCATTCCCAAAGCCATCAGCATCCCCGCCAAGGCCCTCTTCACCAAGGCCGGCAAGCCCATCGTGTACGTCGCCGAAAAGGGCCAGTACCGCGCCGTCAATGTCGAAGTCCTCGCGCGCAACCCAGACGAGATCGCCGTCAAAGGCATTCCCGATGGCGCCATGGTCACCGTGGTCGATCCCGAAAAGAAGGACCAAAAGAAATGAAGCTCCGCGGCATTCTCGTCCTCTTCGTAATCGTTGGTATCGTGGGAGCGCTCGCCTGGGGCGCCATGCGCGTCGTCCGCGCCACCGCCCCGACCAGCACCGCTCTTGAACTCCCCACCACCCAGGTCAAACACGGACGTGTCACCCTCACCGTCGCCGCCCGCGGCGAACTCCAGGGCGGCAATTCCGAGATGCTCACCGCGCCCATGATCGGGTCCGACAGCATGGCGATCACCTCGCTCCGCGAACCCGGCGAACTCGTCGAGCCCGGCGACATCGTCGTTCAGTTCGATACTACCGAGCAGGAGTTCCGCCTCAAGGAAGCCGAGGCCGATCTCGCCGAAGCGCAACAGCAGGTCATCAAGGCCGAAGCCGATTCCGCCGCCGTCGAAGAGGAATCCCGCTTCGCCATGCTCAGCGCGCAGTCCGACGTCAAACTCGCACAAATCGAAGTCCGCCGCAATCCACTCATCGCCGCCATCGCCGCCCGCCAGAACGATATCGCGCTCGAAGCAGCCATCAATCGCCAGCGGCAGACCGCGCAGGATTACACCAATAAGAAGACCACCTCCGCCGCCGGTATCGCGATCCAGAAGGCGCAGGAGAACAAGGCCAAGGTGATGGCCGACATCGCCCGCAAGAACATCGAGAATATGACTCTCAAGGCCAAGACCGGCGGCTACGTCAACGTGCAGCAGAACTCCAATCAGAACATGATCTATTGGGGCATGCAGCTCCCGCCGTTCCAACTCGGCGACACCGCCCGCGCCGGAATGGCCGTCGCCCAGATCCCCGATCTCAAGAGTTGGGAAGTCAGCGCCAACGTCGGCGAGCTCGACCGCGGACACCTCACCGTCGGTCAAAAAGTCGCCGTCAAAGTCGTCGCCCTCGCCGGCAAGGAATTCGAAGGCAAAGTCAAAAACATCGGCGGCACCAGCGGCCCCCCGTGGGACCGCCGTTTCGAAGCCCGCATCGCTCTCGATAAAGCCGCCCCCGAACTCCGCCCCGGCATGACCTCCAACATGGTCATCACCGTTGACACCCTCGACAACGTGCTGTGGATTCCCTCTCAGGCCCTCTTCGAAAGCGACGGCCGCACCTTCGTCTACGCCCGCGGCCCCAGCGGCTTCGTCCCCCACGACGTCACCCTCGTCCGCCGCTCCGAAAGCCAGGCCGTCATCACCGGCATCAAGGAAGGCGAGATAGTCGCCATGTCCAATCCCGACCAACAACTCAAGACCGCAACCCCCCAAAAATCCGGCGCCATGAACGCCCTGACCAAATGACCCTCGCCCCCAGAGTATGTCAGGCCTCCCGGCCTGTCCAGCCGAGCCTGCTCGGCCCCCAATCGCCGCCCCCGCACACGCTCGACTGTTTTTCACCCCCGCCAGCTTCGACCACTTTGACCCTGATCCCCTCTTTGTTTATCGGCGCTCATCGCCGTTCATCGGCGCTTAATGTTTTTTTCGCGAAGCCCTTCGCCCCCAAAGTATGTCAAGACTCCCGGCCTGTCCAGGCGAGCCTGCTCGGCCCCCAATCGCCGCCCCCGCCAGCTTCGACCACTTTGACCCTAATCCCCTCTTTGTTTATCGGCGTTCATCGGCGTTCATCGGCGGCTAATGTTTTTTTCGCGCAGCCCACACTCTTCTCCCAGGTGCCCCAATGATCCTCTTCTCCGACGTCGGCCAGGCCGTCGCTAACCTCCGAGCTCAAAAGACCCGCACGCTCCTCACCGCCCTTGGCATCGTCTTCGGCGTCGGCAGCGTCATCGGCATGCTTGCCATCGGCAGCGGAGCCCGCGAAGAATCCCTCCGCTTCATCGAACAACTCGGCGTCCGCAACGTCCTCGTCGAATCCCGCCCCGCCACCTCCCAGGAGGAATTCCAACAGCGCCGCCGTTCCTCCCCCGGACTCTCCGCCCGCGACGTCCGCATCCTCAAAGCGAACATTGAAGCCCTCGAGACCCTCTCCGCCCGCCGCTCGATGCACCCCGCGCGCGTCCTCCCCAAACCTTCGCGCGACATCCCCGAGCTCTACGGAGTCGAGCCCTCCTACTCCATCATCCACAGCCTCCACCTCGCCGAAGGCAAATTTTTCGACGAGTCGGACGACGCCGCCAGCGCCACCGTCTGTGTTCTCGGCGAAGGCGCCAAGGTGAACCTGCTCGGCTACGGCCCCGCCGTCGGAAAATTTGTGAAGGTGAATGATTCCTGGATGGAAGTCATCGGCGTCCTGCAGGAACAAATCATGGCCGGTGCCCAAAACAGCGGCGCCTCCATGCTCGACGTAAACAACATCGTCTACATCCCGCTCAACACCATGCAGTACCGCTTCTGGGATCAGGGGAGCAATATGAAGGATGAGCTCGACGGCATCGACCTCCGCCTCCGCGCCGACGCCGACAGCATCGAAGTCGCCAAAGTCGTCGCCGCCGTCCTCAACTCCACCCACCACAATATGCAGGATTTCAGCGTGACCATTCCCGCCGCCCTGCTCGCGCAGCAGCAGCGCACGCAAACCATCTTCACTTACGTGATGGTCGCCATCGCCGCCATCTCGCTCTTGGTCGGCGGCATCGGCATCATGAACATCGTCCTCGCCACCGTCATGGAACGCACCCGCGAAATCGGCATCCGCCGCTCCATCGGAGCCCGCCGCTTCGACATCGTCCGTCAATTCCTCACGGAAAGTGTCTTGATCTCCGTCGGAGGAGGACTCTTAGGCATTGCCTTCGGCTTCTTCCTCGCCTGGCTCATCGCCCGCACCGCCGAGTGGAAAACCATCGTGACGTCGTCCTCCGTCATCATCGCCTTCGGAGTCTCCGTCGCCGTCGGTGTGCTCTTCGGCATCTACCCAGCCGTCAAGGCCAGCCGCATCAACCCAATCGACGCCTTGCGATACGAGTAAACTCTATCTGATATCGGAAACCCGCCCCTCAAGTTGCCTAACCCACTCAGGCAACTTGTTCACCCGCCAAATGATCTGTCCATTCCGTGCCTTCAATACAAGGAACGGACGGGCAGCGGAGTTGTCGAACACCACCGCCTCGCCGGCGAGCAGAATCGCCGCCGCAGCTGTGCAAGGCGCAAACGCACTCGCTCGAGATGCAACTCAGGGCTTCTCAGCGCAACATAAATCAGTTAAATTTGGAATGCTGCTGCCTTTGCTGCTCGCAGGACGTCGAGCATACTTTTCCCGCGAGAGTTGTCTCGATCGCGAATTTCACATCATTTCCAATGTATTCTCGGGAACGCGCAACCGCCTCACGCCCCGCCCGCATCGCCGCGATGGACGGCTCGTCCGGATTGATGCGGAGCGCCATCGCGTCGGGATCGATCAGATGCGCCTTGCCGTCGAATCTCAGTGCCGATCGGCACGATCAAGCAGCGGTAACGGGCAACTCGCGAACAATCTCAACGGACTTATCGCGCGCAGCAAGCAGCGTCAAGCGCACCTCAAACATCTTCCCGTCCGGCTGCTCCCGTCCGGCTGCTCCAGTGATAAAGCGCCCTTTTTCCGCCTGAAAGACGACGGCATGCCCAGCGCTTAACGCATCCTGACGCGGTCCGTGTTCGCAGCCAGCCGATCGGTGCACGCACAACGATTCATCCGTGGCCCATCCAGCCCTCTCGAATCGACCACGGATGCTCCCCGCTACACCCTAGCTCGCTCTAGCCTCGGTCACCACGGGCTTCGCCGAAGTCTGCTTCGGATCCGGCCGCACGATATCGATACTGCCCTTGAAGTACGCGCCGTCATCGATGCTGATGCCCGCACTCTTGATATCGCCGATCAAACTCCCCTGCTCGCGGATCGCGATCTTTTCCATCACTTCGACGTTCCCGCGCACGCTGCCGTAGATCACCACTTCGCGCGCCTTGATGTTCGCCTTCACCTTCCCATTCGGCCCCACCGTCAGCAAACTTTGCGACTCCAGCAGCCCCTCAACTTCGCCTTCCACCAGCAACTCTTCCTTCGCTCGAATCTCCCCCTTGATCGTCATCGATGGCCCGATGGTCGCCGTCTTTGCCGACGTAACCGACGCCCGCGGCGCTGTTGGTGCCGGTACCGGAGCCGGCCCCTGTGACGGTACATGTGCCGTATTCGGCATCCCTGCTTCCTCGTTCCGTTTGTTCCACATCTATGGTGTCCCTCCTCTTATGATTGCTGCGGTAAGCGGTCATCCGCAGCACATGGAGGGCCAGTTGCTCTATCTCTTGCAAACGCGGTGGACTGCCCATGCGCCGCGTAACTTTTACTCACGACTTTTTGCGCACGATGCCCTACGATAAAAACAGCATGACTACGAGCCATCTGAGAGAGCAATGGGAAGGCGTTTCTCTTCCTGGTGATCACCTTCTCGAGAAATGGCTGGGCGGCGACGACACGGCCGCATTCTTCGAAACGTCGCCCGCCGCCGACGGCCGCCGCACCATCGTCCAGCTCGCGCCCGAGACCGACGCCAACCGCGACGTCCAGCTTGATCGCTGGAATCGCGTGCGCCAACTCCGTCACCCGAATTTGCTCGAACTCCGCGACTGCGGACGCGCCGCTCTCGGCGGCGACATCGTCCTCTACGCCGTCTTCGAACTCCCCGACGACACGCTCGCCTCCGCCCTTCGCAACGGTCCGCTCACCCCCGACGAAACTCGCGAAGTCCTCGATTCCGTCCGCGACGGTCTCGCCTATCTACACGATCACAAACTCGTCATCGGCAAACTCGACCCCGACCATGTTGTCGCCGTCGGCGATCGCATCAAACTCACTACCGACGCCATTCGTCCCGCCGTCGATCCCGCCGACATTGCCGAAGACGAACACGCACTTCACCAGCTCACCGTCAAGCTCATTCCGCCGCCCGCAAAACAGCAGCCCGCGCCGCCGCCAGTCGCACCGCTGCCGCAGCCCACCTTGAAGCCGGCGGAGCGCGGCCCCGCGCCCGTCGTCCCGCTTCCCCCGCCCAAGCCGCGCCTCGTCGACGAACCCAAGGTTCCCTATCACTTTCCCAAGTGGATCATCATCGGAGCCGCCGCCCTGCTCCTCGTCATCTTTGCGCTAAACGTCCGTCGTCCCTCCGAACCCGTCACTCGCGCGACCACGACCGTTCCCGTCCCGGTCCGAGCGCTGAATCCCGAGCCTGTCGCCCCGCCCGTCGCTTCGCCGCCAGCGGTGTCCAAGCCCTCACCCATCCCCCGTAAGGAAATGTGGCGCGTCATCGCCTTCACCTATCGCACCCACGACGCCGCCGCCAAGAAAGCGCGCCAGATCAATCAGCATCACCCCGAACTGCACGCAACCGTATTTACATCCCGGTCCAAAAAGGATTTCCTGGTCTCCTTGGGTGGCCCCATGACCCGCGAGGACGCCG
Organism: Candidatus Solibacter sp.; assembly: GCA_025463045.1. Classification (GTDB taxonomy): domain Bacteria; phylum Acidobacteriota; class Terriglobia; order Bryobacterales; family Bryobacteraceae; genus Solibacter. The sequence goes on along the minus strand of JAOAPT010000505.1, from coordinate 1,302 downwards.
TCCGCGTCCAACACACCGCCCGCGGCAAAGGCCTCCCGCGCGACCTCTACGTCCAAAATTTTACCGAGCCCTAGCCCAGTAGGACAGGCCTCCCTGGCCTGTCCCGACGCCTTCCTACAGCATCGCCGCCGCGTCGAGAAAACTCTTCAAATCGCTCTCCGCCACATCCGGCAGCCCCGGCGCGACGTTGTACAGTTTGCCTTCGATCATCCACCGCTCGAACTCGTCCACCAGTCCGAACAGATGCTCGAACGAATCGACCACGAATAGTATCGGCTGGTAGTGATCGATCTCCGCCACCTGGTTGATCACCCACTCCAGTTGGATCGGGTACCGCTGTACCTCGTCAGATTCAATCGCGTGCTCCAGTTCGCCATACGAACTCAGTAGCCCGCTGCCATACGCAACCGTGCCCTGCTTCCCGCGCATCAGTCCGAACTCCACCGTGAACCAGAAGAACCGCGACATCGCGCGCATGATGCTCGTCAGCCGCCGCACCCGCTCCGCCGGATCCTTGACCTCAGCCGTAATCCGCGCCGCCGTCACTGCGCAATCCCCGAATCTCACCAGCGTCTCCGCGAACCGCTTCTCCGTGTGCATCGGAACGTGCCCCGCGATGTCGTGAAAAATGTCCGGCTCCGGCAAATAATCCATCCGGTCCGCCGGACGAATCGTGATCGTCGTCGGGAACTCCCGCCTGCGCAGGCAGTCGAAAAACAGAAATCCCGGCACGTACCCGCTCACCGGCTTCGCCTGAAATCCCGTCAACGGTTGGAGTCGGGCATTGATGTCAGCCAACCGTGGAACCCGGTCGTGCGGCAGGTCGAGAGCCGCCACACCCCGTAAAAAATGGTCGTTCGCATACCGCTCCCAGCGCGGTTGAATCCTCGCGAAGAGCTTCCGCCAAGCTTCATGATTAGCTTCAGAGTATTGCTCGTAAGCCTGTGTAATATAAAGCTCACCACGCGATCGGGCCTCTTCGACAAACGGAGCCTTTCCCGTCGTCAGCCCAGGTGCGGTGATAGTGCTGGCCATAATTCCCTCCCTGCTGGTTTCACCTTACCAGAAGTTCAGCATCATGACAACAACTTTAGAGTGGTGCTATCGAGGCCGTTCCCGGAATCTCCCGCTGCCAGCCCTGCTTTTTGATTTTCTCTGCGGCCTTTCTCTGCGCCTCTGCGCGAGTCTTTGGCCTTATTCCAGCCGCCGCATCACGCGCAGTCGCATCAGAGCGCCCGATTCAGCGATCGGCGATTGACTCTTTCTGCGTGTTTTTCTCTGCGCCTCTGAGCGAGTCTTTGG
>JAOAPT010000439.1 GCA_025463045.1 Candidatus Solibacter sp. | reverse complement strand
GACCGCGCGATGCCCTCGATTGAAGCCTTCGCGGAGATCGGCGAGTTCATAGAACGGCCCGTGAAGGAATACTCGAGCGGCATGTATGTGCGCCTCGCGTTCTCGACGGCGATCCACGTGGAGCCCGAAATCCTGATCGTCGACGAAGCGCTCGCAGTGGGCGACGCGGTGTTCGCGAACCGGTGCGTGCGTAAGTTCGAGGAGCTGCGCGCGCGCAAGATCACGGTGCTCTTCGTGTCGCACGACCTGGGACTGGTGAAGGCGCTGAGCGATCGCGCGATCCTGCTGCTGAACGGACGGATCGCCGCGCAGGGCGCTCCGAAGGACGTGATCAATCGCTACATCGGGCTGGTGCTGGAGCGGCAGCACTCGCAGAATAAAAAAGAAGATCGCGTCCGCGGCAGCTTTCGTCATGGCGACGGCACGAGCGAGATCCTGGCCGTCGAGATATTGAATGCGGCGGGGGCGCCCGCGACTTCTGTCGCGAGCGGGGAAGCGATCACGGTACGAGTGCGGCTGCGCTTTCACGCGGCGAAGAGCGATCCGATGGTGGGCATCTTGATTCGCACGCGGATCGGGATCGACGTCTACGGCACGAACACGCGGATCGAACAGCAGGAGCTCGGCGACTTCCAGGCGGGCGATGAACTCGAGGTGGATTTCCGGCTCGACTGCTGGCTCACGCCGCAGCAGTATACCCTGACGGTCGCGAGCCAGGACGCCGATGGATCGAGCCACGACTGGCTGGACGATGCGATTGCGTTCGATGTGGTGGATACGCGCGTGGCGGCCGGCGTCGCGAATCTAAGGGCGAAGGTGGAATGGCGCGTCTCACGGTAAGGGTGCACCCGCGCGCACGGCGCAGCGAAATCACGGGGCAGTTGGGGGATGCGTGGAAACTCTCGCTGGCAGCGCCGCCCGTCGATGGAAAGGCGAATGACGAGTGCGTGCGCTTTTTCGCCGAGTGGGCGAGCGTGCCGCGATCGCGGGTGCGGATCGTGATGGGCTTGACAAGCCGCACAAAGGTCGTCGAAATTGATGGTGTCCCACAAGAAGATTTGGAAAGGCGTTTGAAGGCATCAGCATGAACCTCGCTCAGATCCAACAGGAAATTCGCAACCAGAAGCTCGATGGATGGCTGTTCTTCGATCACCACATGCGCGATCCACTGGCCTACCGCGTGCTCGGCCTGCCGCGCGGGAAGGTGACGCGGCGCTGGTATTACATGATTCCGGCGGAGGGCGAGCCGAAGGGCATGGAGCATCGCATCGAGCGCAATCAGCTCGCGACGCTGCCCGGCGAAAAGATCGCGTACTCGAGCTGGAAGGAACAGTTGGCGGCGCTCGGCAGGCTGACGGCCGGGATGAAGCGCGTGGCGATGCAGTATTCGCCGATGTGCGCAGTGCCGTACGTGGCGACGGTGGATGCGGGAACGGTGGAGCTGGTGCGCACTCTCGGCGTGGAGGTGGTCACGTCGGCGGAGCTGATCCAGATCTTCGAAGCGCGGTGGACGCCGGAGCAGCTCGAGAGCCATTTGGAAGCGGGACGCCGCGTGGATAAGGTACGGGCGGAGGCGTTCGAATTGATCCGCGAGCGCACGCGCAATGGCGTGGCGCTGCAGGAAGTCGAGGTGAAGGCTTTCGTGCGCAAGGGCTTCGCCGATGCGGGGCTGCTGACCGATAGCGGGCCGATCGTGGGCGCGAATGCGAACGCGAGCAATCCGCATTACGAACCGACGGCGGAGGTGACGGCGCCGATCAAATCGGGCGATTGGGTGCTGCTCGATATGTGGGCGAAGCTCGATCAGCCGGGCTCGGTGTACTACGACATCACGTGGACGGCGTTCTGCGGCGACACTCCGACGGACGAGATGCGGCGCGTGTTCACGACGGTACGCGATGCGCGCGATGCGGCGATCGCGCGGGTGACGAAGGCGATCTCGGCGGGCCAGGAATTGCGCGGGTTCGAGGTGGACGATGCGTGCCGGGCGGTGATCATCGACGCGGGATATGCGGAATATTTCACGCACCGGACGGGCCACTCGATCGGCGTCGAGGTCCACGGGAACGGCGCGAATATGGATAACTTCGAGACGCACGATGAAAGACGCGTGATGCCGTGGAGCTGCTTCTCGGTCGAGCCGGGCATTTATCTGCCGAACTTCGGCGTGCGCTCGGAGATCAACATGTTCATCGGCGAGCACGACGCGCGGGTCACTGGGGCGATCCAGCGCGACATGGTCCTGCTCTAATGCCTCCGCAGGCGCTGGCAGCGATCGCGACGCTCCTTTCGTTTGCGCCTCACGGCAATCGGGTGGAGCTGCGGCTGGATCACGGCAGCGCCGAGCTGGTGTGGCTGACGCCGAGCACGTTCCACTTCCGCCGCGTGCTCGATGGCGCGCTGCGTCCCGCGGAAGAGGCGACTCGCGAGCCGGTCGTGGTGCAGACGGAGGATGGCGGGCGGGAGGTCCGTATTCGCTCGCGCCTGCTCGAAGTCACGATCGTCAAGCAGGGCGTGCTGGTGCGCGTGCGGCGCATCAACGGGGCGACGCTGATGACGGACCTGACGGCACCGCGGTCGGAGGCCGGGGGCGTCGTGTGGGAACGGCAGATGACGGCGGAATCGGATTACTTCGGCCTCGGTCCGCGGACCGATCCGACGCTCTCGGCGCGTGGGAAATCGCTTGCTGCCGATGTCCCGCTACTGCTTTCCACAGCGGGGTACGGCGAGTTTCACCCGGGCGGCGGTACGTACCATTTCGATTTCACGCAACCGGATCGCTATCGCATACAGGGTCCGGAAATCGACTACTACTTTTATTACGGCCCGACACCGAAGGAGATTTTCGAGGAGCACAACGGGCAACCTAGCCACGCGGAGCCGTGGACCGTCAACAGCGATCGCTTCGGATCGTGGGCGTCGCTCAAGGCGTCGCTGCTGCGGATTGTGGAAGGCGCGATGTCGGCGGCGAATGCTCCGATGCTGAATCTGGCGCCGTACAACAATGCGCCGCCGGAGTTGTTGGCGCGCGCTCGACAGCTTGGGTCGCTGGTGGCGCGCGTGTCGCCGGGGACGGTCGGACTCAGCGGCTTTCGCAAGCAGCTCGATACGTTCTACGGGAGCTACATCGCGGAACTGCAGGATCGCGGATTTCCGATCTGGCATCCCCTGCCCTTCCAGGTGCCCGACGATCCCGAAGGCGCGCGCCATCCCGATGAATTCCTGCTGGGGGACGAGATGCTGATCGCGCCGATCTGCGAGCCGGGCGATAAGCGCTCAGTGTATCTTCCGCGCGGCATCTGGACGAATCTGGAAACGAACGAGACCACACAGGGTCCGAAGACGATCACGGTGGAGACGAAATCGCTGCCCGTGTTCGCGCGCAATGGCGCGCTGATTCCGCTCACTTCGACGAACGGGATGGCGCTGCACTATTTCCCCAAGCTCGGCGGCGAGTTCTTCCTGTTGGAGGGCGACATCGCGGATTACTCGCAGGTGCACGCCGCGCCGGCGCTCGATATCACGCGGCTCGAGATCGAATCGAAGAAGGATCGCGATTATCAGTGGGTAGTGCATCATGCGGACAAGCCGGCGAGCGTGGGATTCGATACGAAGCAGTATCGCGAAGTGTCGCGCCTCGAGACGCTGGCGGACGATTGCTGGTTCTACGACGCTGCGCAAAAGAACCTGCACGTACGAGTTAAAGTGAAGGCGGGCGAGGATTGCATCATCAATCTGAATTATTAGGTAAGTGAATGCCGGAATGGGTTGGATTTGTCGCGTTTCTGTTGGCTTACTTCGCGGTGATGAAGTGGGTGCTGCCGCGCTTCGGCGTCAAGACTTGAATGTCGGACTCCTGCGGGACCGGGTCGCGGTCCGATAATCACAAGGTCAACGGCGCGGCGCCTGCCAGCGTTCCAGAACGCGATCCACATCCTCGCGGATAGCGGCACGTGCTTCATGGCGTTCCATGCCACCCATCAGCAGACGATCGTAGCGCGTGTGTTTGTGGCGGATGGCGGCGATGGCGGCGGCGGTGATGGCGCGCTCGTCGAGCGAACGGCCGGCCTCGGTGCGTCCGACGCGTCCACTGCCGCGTACCGTGGTGTGCGCGGCGATGGAGCGGGCTTCCGCGGGACTGCATCCGGGGAAGAGTTCGCGGATCTTCGCCGACATGGCGTCGGTCAGTTTGCTGTCCTGCTGGACGCGGCGGACGGCGTCGATCTCGCGGCGGGCCTCACGCTTGCCGGCGTCGGCGGCGCACTCCTCTTCGGCGCCCTTGAGGTCGTCCTCTACGACGACTAATCCCTGGCGTTCATAGTGTCCACGGGAGCGGCTGAAGCGCACGATGACAGCCCAGAGTCCGCTGTGCTTCTTGGCGCGGCGGGTGAGCGCTACGTCGCCGAGCGTGAGTTCGACGAGGTGATCGAGGTCGGCGCACTCCATGCAGAGCGGCGATCCATTTTCCATGGAAATCAGACCTCCGCGCCAGATTTCGACGCCACAGTCGGAGCATTTGGCTTCGCGGAGGATGGAGAAGACGACCAGATCCTTAGATGCCGGCGCGTCCTGCTGTTTCTGAGCTTGCGGCATAATTTTAATTTGCCACAAAAGATGCCGTGTCGGCGTTGAGGCCGGCCCCGCCTCGCCGCAGCCGAGTGGGTCACGCAACCGCATCGCGCGCATGAGCTGCTGAAGCACTTCCGGACGAGGCCGGGCGAGATTCCCAAGTACTTTCAAGTGGTGGCTTTCAAGCACGGAATTCCGGTCGAAAGCTCGTACGTGTATCACCACTAGAGTGGGTCCGCGACCGTGACTCGCGCTTTGTCGATCGAGGGAGCGGTGGTCGCGTGACCACCGCTCCGTTGAAAATGACGCGCCAAGAAGCATCATGCATTTTAATCCCTTGTTGCGGCCCCGAACGGGGCCATGGAGAACTCCGTTGAAGAACAAGCTCCTATCAGAGCCGCGACGGTTACGGAGCGGTGGTCACGTGTGACCGGCCGGGAACATAGGTAACAGTTTTATCCGAGAACATGGGTGACAGTTTTCGGATGTCTGTTTTGAG
>JAOAPT010000431.1 GCA_025463045.1 Candidatus Solibacter sp. | reverse complement strand
AAGACGAGGCATGGCGATTCCTCTTTTCGCACGATGAGCCAAAGTACCAGCTTCATCGCGGACGCTTGATTTGGGGGATGGGGATTACTTCGGGAACTGCGTGGACAGGACAGTAAGTGGCGCGGCGGTGCGTCGCCGCCGCGCCTTATAAACGGAGAGTGTCTCCTATCTGTCGCCGACGAAATTCACGAGGATCTGCGTCTCGACTTCCACCGGCTGTCCGTTCAAGAGCGTCGGCTTGTACTTCCACTGGCGAACGGCTTCGGCTGCGGCAGTCTGCAACATCGGATGGCCGGAGATCACCTTAACGTTCTTTACGTTGCCTTCCTTGGTGATGGTCGCGTTCAGCGTGACGACACCCTTGGCGCCGGTCTGCTTGGCGATTTTGGGATATTCGGCTTCCTTGCGATAGATCAGCACGGCCTGCTGAATCTGCCCGCCCGCTTTGGTGCTCGCGGGAGTGGCGGCCACCGGAGCGGGGGAGGCGGGAGGCGGCGTTCGGGGAGCGGCGGGCGCCACGGGGGCGGGCGCGACCGCGGTCGAGTTCACGCCGGGAATCGCGGAGGCGAAGGAGTTGCCCGAACCACCCACGCTCGGAGCGTCAGGCATGTCGGTGTTCGCGGCCGGGCGAAGGCGCTGGGAGAGCGATTCGGCCTGGAAGGGCTTGGACGGCGTGGCCAGCTTGGTGGGCGCCTCGACGGGAGTCTCTTCGACGGCGGCCGTCGTGGGAGCAGCTGTTTTCGGGTCGATCCCAGTGGCGGGCGTCTTGGCGCCCGCGGTGGCGGGGGGAGGCGTGGTGACGGCCGCCGGATCGGCCAGCGGCGAAGGACGGGTGCGCAGAACGCGAACCGAGTCGCTGCCGGTCTTGGTGTTCGATTTGTCGACCACTTCCATCAGGAAACTGGTGTCGGTGCTAGAAGGCGAATACACGATGCTGCCGTCGCGCAGGCGTGCCAGATCCAGTTCCACGTTTTCATGCTGCGCGCCATCGGAAATCGAAAGGACGGCCTTGCTCGCATTCTTGATGGCTTCGGCATCGCGATTCCAGGTGATCAGCAGATCGCCGGCCGTCTGTTCCACACGCAGTTGGAGCGCGGACGAATCCTGGCGGCTGACGGTGACCGGGGGCTTCGTGGGGCGCCGCATGTAGCCCGGGTAGACGAAGAGCGCGACGAAAATTATGATCGTCGCGGCTGCGGCAACGAGGAGCTTCACGCTCTTGCCGCTCTTTTCGGGTGCGGGATTCTGGGTCAGGGAGAGGGCGCCGGCCGCCGCTTCCTTTTTCTCCTGCTTCTCTTGCTTTTCCTGCTTCTCGATCTTTACCGCGGCTTCGATCTTCTCGGCCTTTTCGTTCTTTTCGAGCTTTTCGTTCTTTTCTAACTTCTCGTTCTTGCCGGACTTGCCGCCCTTTTCGGAGCGATCGTTCTTGTCGGAGCGATCGTTCTTATCGACCTTCTCGTTCTTGTCCGTCTTGCCCTGTTTGTCGGTCTTGCCCGACTTGTCGTCGGTGACCGCGGGCTTTGCCTCGATGGCAGGAGCAGTCGCAGCAGCGACGGCGGCAGCAGGGGCGCTGGCGGCGGGAGCCGGAGCGGGCGGAACTTCGGGCGCGGCAGGCGCGACTTCCGGAGTGCTCGGATGCGGAATCGAAATCTCGCGGCGGGAAGCAATCGGCACGATCTGTCCGCGCGCGGCAGCCTTCGGACCGGCAGTCGCGCCGGCCTTGCTTTCGGGCGGATCGGGAAGGGTGCTGCCGGGGCCCAGTTCGCTCGAACGGAACGGAAATTCCAGATAGCTGGCTTCGCCGTTGACCTTGCCGTTCTCCCAAATGAAAATGCCGCCGGTGCTGGCCTTGGTCGCGAAGGGGCGAACCAGGAGCGCGATCTGATGGGGATCGCGGAACCGCGCTTCAAAGAATGTCAGGTCGTCGGCATCGAGCGCGAGACCTTTGCGGGTCTGGCTTCGGAAGAAGCCGGCGATTGCGTTACCCGCGGCGGTGCGCTGTTCGATGGCGCGCTCGAAGCGGCTCATGTCGGCATCGCTCAGACGGTACAACGGACCGCGGCTGTAATCGCAGGCGATGAGTTCGTAGTCCGCCACGGAAACCACCAACGGGCTCCCGGGGGTCACTGCACCCACCAGCAATCCTCCGATTTCCGATCCCTTGGAAGTCAGCGATCGGAAACTCTCCACCGCCTCCCGTTCCAGCCGGTCTATCAGGCTGAAGGGAATCCGAACCGACACTGGTTTCTGCGGGACCTCCCAGAGGTAAAAGGGGGAAAGGGAAGTCTGCAGGTCGTAACGTTCTGCACGCGCCGTCGACTCAATCATCGAAATCCTCCGCTGACATGTACCAAGGTGAACAAGATCAGCTCATGGACGATTTTACTCAGAAATTGTCTTTTTGGGGCACTTAATTTAAGGTATTTTTTCTTGTATATCAATTGCGGGACCTGGGGCATTAACTATTGGGAACAATCGACTTAAAAGTACCATAACCTAAGATATCGTTCGACTATTGCCACCTTTTATCCTAGCAATTCCTGCGTTATTTACATATAATTACCCCGAAAATGAGCGCAAGAAGCTGTCAACTGTGCGGTAAGCCGCTCAGCCGCCTGAGAGTAGGCGGCGACGGTGACTTCTGTTCGCGCGAACATCGCAATCAGTATGGGTTGCGCCGGGGCATGGACCGCCTGGTGGAAGTCGATAAAGTGACCAGCCTGATGCGCCGCCGCGAGAATCCCCGCCAGATTTCGCCCGCGCGGCTGATGTGCAATTCCGCGATCGATACGCGCGGTTTCCTGCAGAGCAAAACGTATCTGCCGCCGCCGGAGCTGGCGCCCTTCGCACCGCTCTTCCGCATTCCCGAACCGCCCCGCCTCTCAGCGGTCTCGGACCGTTACGTGGCGCCTCGCACGACGACCTTTGCGGGCCAGGGAGTCCGCCGCACCGACACCGCGCGCATTCGGATCGCCGGCCAGAGTTCCGTGCTCGAGTTGCCGCAGCCGAAGCGCCGGTTCAGCGCCCACGTTACTCCGGCTCCGATGGCGGCCTTGCGCTGCCGCGTTCCGGCGGCGTCCGGCTTGCGGCGCGATTTCGCCCTGCTCCGCCAGCAGGGAGTTCGCGTGCACACAGGCCAGGAGCCGGCGTCACTAAAGAGGTTGATGGTGCCTGGCACTGAGGCGCTGGGACGCAGTCTTCCGACCCCGAAGGTGGGCGGGTCACCGCTGGTGGGCAATGCACTTCGCGTGTCGATCGCGCTCCGCTTCGGACCTCCCGGAGTCGGCCGTAAAATGTTCACTACGCCGCCTGCGATGTCGACGGCGCTGGTGTGGCCGAAGGCTCCGCACGTGGTGCTGCCGGACGTCAAGAACGCGACTGCCACCGCGCGCGCGCTGGCGATACGCATCACGAATCCGAATACCTGCCTGCCCGAAGTTCGCGGCGGCAAGCGCCCCACGAAATTGATCTTCCGCGGTCCGCTCACTCCGGGCAAGCCGAAGCCCCGGAGCAAGGGGATGCCGCCGGCGCGCACGACGGATCTGGCGTTCATCCTCTCCGATCCGCGCACCGGCCGGATCGGCGTTCCGCCCACCTCGGCGGGTTTCGCGAAACGCAACGGCGTACACCTCTGTAATCTGACGCTGCTGCCCACGGCCACGAATCCGACGCCTCACGTGACCTTCCGTCCGTTCCTTCCGCAGGAACCGGTCGGGTGCCCGACGGTGCCCTTCGAAGGAACTACGGCCGCGAGTATTATCACGGCACCGGCGACCGGCGAAACCGTCGCCGCCGCCGCACCTGAACCAGCCCACGCCGCCATCCGGCTGGAGGAGCATTTCGGCGGAGGCTGGGATAACTGGGAAGGCGGCACGCAGGATTGGCTGGTCGACGTCGCCGGCGTCCGCACCGGATCGCTCGCACTCTTCATGCCGACGCTCGATCTGGTCGATTACGAACTCGAATTTCTCGCGCGCATCGATACCAGGAGCCTCACCTGGGTAGTCCGCGCCACGGATTTGCAGGAGTACATGCGCTGCACCTTGACGGCAATCCCGGGCAACGAGCTCGAGTTCAGCCGCACGGTGGTGCGTAGCGGCGCCGCGGAGACTACCGTGGTTGCGCCGATCAGAATTCCGGGCAAGCCGCGCGCCGCAATGACGGTGCGTACCCGGGTCCATGGCGACACGTTTGAAGTTTCCGTGGATGGCAAGGACACGGATACCTGGCAGGAAGATCGCCTCTATTGTGGGGGCATCGGGTTCATGGGAGCGCCCGACGATCGCGCCCGCCTTTACTGGGTTAGGATCTCCTCAATAGACAATCTCGGCAAGGAGTATCAGAAGAAATGAGCACAGCAATGAGACAGCCGTCGAAAGTACAGAGCCTTCGGACGCAAGAAATCGACACAGGCGACAAGGCCGCCGGCTCGCAAAGTCACCTGGCGCGGGCGGTCACACTCCACCTGGCCGGCAGGCGGGAGGAGGCGCTCAAACAACTGCAGCGGGCGATCGCCGCGAACGAAGCGTCGGCCGAGATCTACCGCGCGATGGGGCACATCCAATTCGAGCTCAACAGCTTCGACGAGGCGGCGAAGAGCTATCGGATTCTCGTGCAGGTGAAGCCGCAATATTCCATGGGCTGGTTCAATCTGGCCGTCTGCCTGGAGCGCGCCGGAATCTGGGAAGACGCCGCGCAGAGCTTCCACCGCGCCGCGACGCTGGAGCCCGGCTATCTCGATGCGCACCTCGGGCTGGGCGTCTGCCACCTGCGGCAGGAAGATCCGAAATCCGCGCTGTTCAGCTTCGACCGCTGCCTGGAACTGAACGCCAACCACGTCGACGCGCAGTTCGGCAAGGCCGTGGCACTGCAATCGCTGGGTCATCCGGAAGAGGCATCGCAGATCTATCAGAAGATCCTCGAGAAGAATCCGGATTCCGAAGACTCGCTCTCGAATTTGATTCTGATCGGCATGGCGAAGGAAGATTTCGACATGGTGCGCGAATATTCCGAGCACCTGCTGGAACTGCGGCCGGAATCCACCGTGGCGCTCGAAGGGCTGGCGTCGTGGGCTTGCGCCGCCGGCGAGCACGCGCTCACCGCGAAGTTCTGCACGCTGCTGGTCAACTCCGTTCCCGGCCACTTCGAAGGCTGGTTCAACCTGGCGCTCGCGCATCAGAAATCGGGCCGCTTCGAACAGGCGGCGGACGCCTACTCGGAGTGCGTGAAACTGCGGGCGCAATCCTGCGAATCGCACACCAATCTCGGGATCGTCCGCGAGCAGCTCGGCGATGTCGCCGGCGCGCGGGCGTCGTATGAACGCGCGATCAAGGCCGGACCCGAGTCGCTGGCTCCGCTGTGGAATCTCGCGCTGCTGCTGGAGCATTCGGGACAGTTCGAAGAATCGGAGCGCTATTACAAGCAGGTGCTGGAGCGCGCGCCGAAGGAGGAAGAAGCGCGGTTCCGGATGGGCTTCTTGCGCTTGCAGCGCGAAGATTTTCGCGGCGCCGCCGAGGCGTTCGAAGGCTGCCTGAAGTATCGTCCGGCCTGGCCGGAAGCGCACGCCAACCTGGCGCTGGCATACAGCGGCATGGGCGAACGCGACCACGCCGAGCGGCTGTACGAGAAGATGCTCGATGCGGATCCGAAGTCGATGGACGCGCTCCGCGGACTCGCGGCACTCTCCATTCAGGCAAACGATTACGATACGGCGCTCGAGTTCCACGTGCGCCTGATCGATCTCGGCGATCGCACGCCGGAAGTCCTCTACAATGCCGGCCTGATGTACGAGAAGGGCGGGCAGATGGACAAGGCGATCCGGCTGTATCGCGACGCTCTTTCGCAACAGGCCGATATGCCGGAAGCACTGCTCAATTTGGGGCGTATTCTGGAAGCGAACGGCAAGGCGGAAGAAGCCCGCACGTGCTGGGCGAAGGCGCTCGAAGCGGAGCCGGCGTTGGCGCAGGGCTATTTCGGACCGGCCATCGATTAGTTTTTTCCTCCATCGGGCCACGGATGCTGTACGCGTTCGTGGCCCGAAGTGTTTCTGGCGGGGGCAAACACCTTTAGCCGCCGATGAACGCCGATGAACGCCGATAAAAAGAGAGAAAGCAGCCGAGCCACGTGGATCTGCTGAAGAGGCTGCTTTCAAGCTACTCGAGCAGGCCCTTCAGGCCGCCGAAGACATGGAGTTTTTCCACCTTTTCGGCGATCTTCTCGAGCGTCTCGAGTTCCTTCATGCGAATTAACAGAGGGTTGTCCTCCATCAACTTTGCCGTGTTGAGCAGGCTGCGGGTGGCGGCCGTCTCCTCGCGGCGGCGGATCAGGTTGGCCTGCGCCTGCTTCTCCGCCGTTACGACCTGATTGAGAATGTCGCGAATGTCTCCCGGAAGGATGATGTCCTTCAGCGCAATCGCGCCGACCTGAACGCCATACGCTTCCATTTCGCGGCGCACCTGCGCGGAAACAGTCTCGTCGAGATCCACTTTCTCCGCCAGCACCTCGTCGAGCGTGCGCTTGCCGAGCGTCTGGCGGACGGCGATCTGCAGCGTGCGATAGAGATGCTGCTCGACGTCCTTCACGCCGCTGCGGGCCGTGACGGCATCGGCGATCTCGTAGACCGCGGTGATGTTGACGCGCAGCGTCACCTTGTCGCGCGTCAAGATCTCCTGGCCGCCCACTTCGAGCGTCTGGCGGCGCATCTCGATCACCTCGACGCGCGGCGCCACCACCGCATTCCAGAAGCCGTAAGCTCCGGGCTCCAGTTCGCGGATCAGGCGGCCATCCAGATACAAGAGTCCGCGCTTGCCTTGCTCGATCACGGTGAAGACCACGCGGTTCTCCCCGAGGCGTGCGAGCGCGGGCAAGAGGCGCGCCGGCACTTCGGGCTCGGCGCGCACGTCGATCAGCGTGAACGTGACATCGGCCGCACCTTTGAAAGACAGCGTGCGTGCGCCGGGGGGAATCACGCGCGAGAGGCGGCCATCCAGGTAGACCAAGGCCACCTGCGCGTCGCTGGTTTCGATCACCGTGAAGTAGCGCGCGGCGAGTTCGGGGAACTGGCGCGCGATCGTGCCGGTCCAATCGCTGCACAGAATAAGCTGCTTGATATCGAAGCGCTCGAACTCGATGCCGCGGCCGAGAGTGAACATCCAATACTCGTCGGGGGCGAGGATGCCAGCGAAGCGGCGCTTGCGGATTACAAACACGCGCTCGTTATCGCCGACCAGAATACGACGGAACATGGTTCACCTCCTGAGGTGAAATTGATGGGAGTGCAGGGCCACCCAAGCCTCTCTCCACGGCATTTGCGGCGGTCCGCGGCTAGAGCAGATCGCGTACTCCGATCTGCAGTTTCAGCCGCGGCGCAAGCCGGAAATCCGCTGCCGGCCAAGGGATGCGGCCGAAGCCGGAGTCCCTGTAGCGGCGGGAAAGAAACCTGGGTTGCCCCGTTGTTGCTAAGAGTGGAATGCAGGATTCGAACCCGCAACCCCCAGACTGAAGATCTGGTGCTCTATCGTTGAGCTATTTCCGAGTTGGCACCGAAGGTCCAAGTATCGCCGACATGCGGTAGCCTCAGTGAGGCCGCACCAGCGAGGCGTTTGGAACCTCTGCTATTGGCGATCATTGGTCATTTCCTCCAGTTCAGAAATAATAACCCACGCAAACGTGGTGATCAAGAAAAAATTTGTTAATGTGAGCTGGTAACGCTCGCACCACGGATCTCGCCTAGCTTACTTACACCAATCATGAAGCTCGTTCTCTACCTTATCCTTCCCCTGGCCGTCCTCTCGCTGCTCGCGCAGCAATCGTCCTCCCCGCGGATCACGCCCGAGTTGGTCGGCGATCTG
>JAOAPT010000388.1 GCA_025463045.1 Candidatus Solibacter sp. | reverse complement strand
TCAGTATTGCTGCTCGCGCTCGGTTGGTCCGCTTGGTCTCAGGATCGGGCAACCATTACGCAGCGCAAGACCGAAAAGCAGCGCTGGCGCGGCACATCACGCAGCTCGCCATAAACGCGTAAGAATCACTTCACTCCCGGCCACATCCATCGCTAATCGCGATGATGCTGGACGTCCTCGATACGGAACTTGCAGGCGTGGATCGCCGACGTCCGCACAGAGCAGGAGATAGGCGCGAGGAGTAGAACGCCCAAACTACTGATCTGCTCAGTACGGCAATCCGGGCAAGGCAGGGTGGCAAGCCCGCGATCTCCGCTGGGGCTTGCCGGCGATGTCCGCGTCGCGATGGATGCCGGCGTAGTAACTCCACGCTCGTGGAGTTACACCAGGTTCTCGGTAAGTTGAAACTCCGACGCCGGATACAACGACCATTCACCGTCCGGCTTCAGTTCGAGAATCTGGGAATGGTATTTCACCAGCGACGGATGATGCGTCACGCTCACAATCGTAGCCCGGGTTGAGGCGAGTTGCTCGTATAAAGCCTCTTCATTTTCACGATCGAGGGCGCTGGTCGCTTCGTCGAGCAGCACATAGCGCGGATTCTTGAGCAGCACTCTGGCAAATGCCAGGCGCTGCCGCTCGCCCACCGACAGGATCTTTTCGAAGTCGAGTTCGCGGTCGAAGCCGCCGCAGCGAACCTCCAGATCCGACAGGTTCACGCGGTCCAAAACGTCCCGCGCCTCTTCATCGGAGACTTCCCGGTCGAGATTCGGATAGCTCAATTGATTGCGCAGGGTTCCGACAATCATGTAGGCGTGTTGAGGCAGGAACAACAACTCGTCTGCATCCGGCCGCTCGACGGTGCCTGTGCCGCAATTCCACAGGCCGGCCATCATGCGAAGAAGAGAACTTTTTCCGAGGCCGCTGCCGCCGACGATCATGAGACTCTCGCCACAAGGGATGGAAGCGGTCAGATCCCGAATCAGCGTGCGTTCGTACTTCGGCGTATGCAGCGTGACGTTGTCGAAGTTCAGCCGCTCGCTTTCGACAATCGCGATTTTTTCGCCGCCCGATCTCGCCGGCGCGCCTACCTTCTTCAGATGGCTGTTCAAGGTCTTCACGCGACGGATGCCGGCGGCGTAACCGGCCAGGCTCTCCATGTTGTCCACCAGGATTGTCAGGGATCCCATGATGGCGGAGAACGCACCCGTGGCCTCCACGATCCGTCCGACCTCCAATTCTCCCGACAGCACTCGCGGAGCAATGACAATGCTCGGCAGCAGCGCCATCAGCAGAGTGTGGGTGTATTGAAAGAAGTTCAAACCAAACTGCCAGCGAATGAGCCTCGTGTAGTTCTCGAACAGGGCGCCGAACAGGCCCTGCACCCTCGATAGTTCCTGCTTTTCTCCGTGATACAGGGCGATGAATTCGGCATTTTCGCGGACGCGCACCAATCCGAAGCGGAAGTCGGCCTCCTTCCGCCGCTGATGGTAGTACAGCGAGACCATCCTACCCCCGAACACGCCATACGTCAGCAGCGTGGTGACGGTCGCGTACACCACCAGGAAGAGAATCAAGTAGCCGGAGATGCGCCAAAGCACGCGGCCGAAAGCCACCACCTGAAAAATGGCGCTGGCGAGGATCAACAGAAAGTTGACCGACTGGCTGGTGATCGAATAGATGTCGTCGGCGATGCGCTGATCCGGATTGTCGATCTCGGCTTCGGTGTGAAGTTGATAGTACGCGTGATTCCTGAAATACCGTTCCAGCACCCGCCGTGTCAGCGACCGACGCCACATCAGGCCCAGGCGATCGCGCGCGTAGTAGTACGCGGAATATTCAGGTACGGCGACCAGCAGCAACAAGAGGTAGATGCGGACGGAGTGCCAGAAGCGGGTGCCCGCGCGAGCAGCCAGGGCCGAAGTGAATTCGCCTGATTGCGCGTTGAACCAGACGTTCAACTGAGTGTCGGCGAGCAGCAGCAGGATCAGGACGCCAACCAGCCAGTAAGATTTCCGGCCTTCCTTGGAAGTCCAGAATGGCCTCGCGATCGCCGCAGCCTGTTTGAGGAGATTCAGGTTCAGCTTCATACGAAGCTGGGAACCTCGCCCGACTCGCGCGCCAAAGCCGCAAACCAGCCCTGGCCTTTCAGAAGTTCGGCTGGCGTCCCCTCTTCGGCCACTTCTCCTTCTTTTAGGACGTAGACGTAGTCGGCATTCTTCATCATCGTGTAGCGGTGGGCAATCACCAGCATGGTGGGTTTGGGAGACATTTCTTCGAGCGCAGTACGCACGTCCAGCTCGGTTGCGTAGTCGAGGTTTGCCGTAGCTTCGTCCAAGACGAGAAGGCGCGGTTTATCGATCAGCATTCGCGCGATTTGCAATCGCTGGCGCTCGCCGACCGAGAGCCCCACGCCATCCTCACCGACCTCGGTATTCAGACCCTCGGGCAGACGTTCGAGCGCGCGGCCGAGACCCGCGGCAAGGGCTGCTTCGTAAGTCTCTTCGAGAGTCGCTAGCGGCCGCTTGTAGCGGATGTTGTCGGCCAGCGTTCCGCGAAAGACCGTGCCATCGGACGCGACGACCCCGATCGCGGAGCGCACGGAGGAAGCTCCGGCTTTGCTCAGCGGTTGACCATCCAGGAGAATCTCGCCGGACTGCGGCTCGAATAATTTGAGAAGAAGGTCTGCCGTGGTCGTTTTTCCTGCGCCCGAAGGCCCGGCCAACGCGGTAATCTTACCCGGCTGTAGAGTCAGGTTGATGCCGTGCAAGACGTCCCGGTCGCGCGTATATCCAAAGCGGACGCCGCGAAACTCCACGCGGCCTTGGCCCTCGGGCAACGGAGCGCCAGTCGGCTCCGGCTCGCCGGAGTCCCTCAGTTTGACCGCCCGGCGGAGAGAAGTCAGATTCTCCTGGAGGCTGACCGCGAGCCCGTTCAGCGAATCGATGGGCGAGTAAAGACGGTCGAGATAGGCGGCGAACATGACGACATCTCCCGGCGTCAACATGTGACGCAGCACCAGCCAGCCGCCGTATCCCAGGATCAGGGACTTACTCAGATTACTGAGGGCCACCTGCGCGAGGTAGTATTTCTGCGACGTCTTGATTCGACGCAAATAGACTTCGTAGGCGCCGATAGATTTCTCGCGCAGCGTCTCTTCTTCGCGAGCTTCGGCGCCGGAAAGCTTGACGGTTTTTACCGCGCCGATGGCGTCCGCGATCTGCGCGGAAATGTCTTCCCAGAGCTGGTAGTAAGGGTCGAGGTTGGCCTGCAGTCGCACGGCGGCGCGCCGAGCCAGCCAAATGTACGGCGGCAAAAGGCAGACCGCCAACAACGACATCTTCCAGTTTTGCGTCAGCATGATGGCGCATATCGCCACCAGGCGGACGGCTTCCGGGGCGATCTGCTGAGACACGGCGTGGACGACTGGAGCCACCTGATCGCATTGGTCGATACGCCGTGCCAGGCCCGCGCTGGCCTGGTGATTGAAAAAGCTGAGCGGCAGTCGCAGGACGTGGCCGAACGTCTGGACGATCAGCTTCGACTCCATGTAACTTGCCACCCGAGCGCCATAGTAAGTGGCGAGTTGGTAGAAGTAGTAGGAGGTCACGGCGATCAGGAACATGAGAACGACGGAGATCAGGAGCGTGCGAAGAGTCTGCTCCGGAGTCTGGGCCGCTACATTGCCCAGGTGCGGCGCGGCGGCGGGCACCTGGTTCACAAACATCCCCGCTACGGCATTGATAGCCTGCCGGTATACCAACGGCTGCAGGAGATCCAGCCCCGTATACAGGAAGGAAAACAGGCTAACGATGATAAATTGCCGCTTGTGCTGCTTGGCAAGGTCAAATAATGCACGAAAGACCCGCGCGTCAAAGGGTGATTTTTCACTCTCCACTGCAGCGTGTTCTTCGCCTGTGCTTGTCATCCCCGATCGCCCCCGCCTCTGAAGGCTTCAGCGAAGGTGGTTTGAGCAATCCTATTTCCAAAATCGGGAGTGCGGAACCTTACTCGGGCAGGAGTCGGCTCGCAGGAACTCACCGAGCTTAAGTCGGTCCGCCTCTTGTCACGGCGTAACGTATACGTTATGCGGCGAAGCCGGAAGACGACCATCTCGGAACTCGTGCGGGACGCGGTTCGGGCACGTTACCTCGGTAAGCGGAGGGAGCAGGCGAGGCGATGCAGGAATTTGTCGGAATTCCGAAGGACAACTCCGAACCGGCGGTTGCATGCGTTCGCACTCTCCGATGAGGTGACCGGATCGAGAGGCTTCGCAGGTAATGACCGTCCTCGACGCTTCCGATATATCGGGATGGAGTGTCGCACGAAGAAGTGGGCCGCTTGAGCGTATGGCGGGCAAGCCCAGTGTACCGATTAACAATCAGCGCAGGATAAAATCCTGCCCACACTAGCCTGCTTTCGGGGACCAGAAGGGCTCGCCGGCGCGGATGAATTGGATGGGGACTTCAGTGATGAACGTGCGCAGCCACCGGGCGCAATCTTCCATACCGGGCTCTTCGGAGATGGCATGGCCGAGGATGATCTGGCCTTTGTTCTTGCCGAACACCGCCGCGTCGAGGACGTATTCGGTATCGTCGAAAACGCCGCCCGCTTCGGGATTCTCACCGCCCATCACGACATCGATCTCCGCCGAAACGCGCGGCATGCTGTAGCCCATGCCGACGGCGACGGTACTCACTTTGGCGTTGGGGTCGCCGACCACGCGCAGGGCGCGCGCACCCATGTGCTGCTTCACATCGGCAGCAAGTGCGCTCAGAGTCGTGGGCGGGAGAGTGAAGGATCGCTGGTTGGGACCGGCGGGGCGATCGGTCCAGCCCAAGGCGCGGGCGAGGCCCATCCAGATCAGGTCGGGGCGGCGCGCGTGGATATGGTCATGGAATCGCCATACGACCATTTTGTTCTTGGCGCAGAAGTCGGCTTTGAATTTGTAAGTCGCGTCGTTGGCCAGATCCTGGACCTTGTCCTGATCGTTCCAGAAGGTGGGCTCGTGGGTGACCACCATATTCAGGCCCGCGGCATGCGCGCGCTGGAGCATGTCGAGCGTCGCCATGAACGTGGTCGCGATGCCTTTCACTTCGCTATCGGGACCGCCGGCTTTGAACGTATCGCGGGTCGTCTGATCGTTCCACGGGACGCCGAGGTTCTTCTTGATGCGATCGACTACGTCGAGTGCGGTCATCTCAGGCAGGCCTCCAGTACGGATCGCCCGCCGGGATCCAGCGGACAGGCGCTTCGGGGATCAACGACTTCAACCAGGCGGCGCAGACCTTCATGCCGGGCTCTTGCGACATTACCCTGCCGAGCAGGATCATGCCTTTCTTCTGACCGGATGCCACGGTGTCCTGCGCATATTCCACCGACTCCCACTCGCGCGTTTCGCCGGCGAGCAGGACGTCGCACTCCGGCAGACTCTTCAGTGCGGCGGCCAAGGCGGTAACGCCGGGGAGGAGCGCGATGCGCCGCACGCTGGTTTGCGGATCGCCGACGACGCGGATACCGGCGCGCGCGTTGAGGCGCTTCGCGAGGTCGTTGGCGAGCGCCGCAAGGGTGAGCGGCGGCACGTCGTAGCGGAAGACGTCGTCGCCGACCTGGTGTTTGGTCCAACCAAGAACATCGGCGAGGCCGGTGGCGAACGGGTCGGGTTTGCGGGCGCGCCAATGGTCGGTGAAACGCCAGATCACGAGGCCGTTCTTGCGGATGAACTCCTGCTTCGCGGTGTAAACGGGGTCGCCGGCGAGTGGCGCGTCGACCCGTCCGAAGAAGGTTGGCTCGAGCGTGATTACGAGGTTCGCTTTGTCTTTGGACGCGCGGGTCAGCACGTCCATGGTCGCCATCGCGGTGGTCGCGATCCCGGTGACCGGCGTCGAGGGATCGCCGGCCTTGAAGGTGTCGAGCGACTGCGGCTGCCAGGGAACGCCGGCACTCTTTTGGATGCGGTCGACGACCTGTTGCGCGGTCAGCGAGGTGGACTGCGCGAACGAAGGCGGACCGGCGAGCGCCGCTGTGCCTGCGAGGCGTGCGAAGTGTCGTCGAGAGAGCGGCATGACGCCACAATCATAACTTCGATTGGCGAACGCGTCAAAAGGCAACCTGCTATCTTCGATTGGTGGCGCTCAAAATCAAGCCTCTCACTGCGGATCTCTGGCCGGCGCTGGAAGACCTGTTCGGTACGAAAGGCGCCTGCAATGGGTGCTGGTGCATGTACTGGCGAATCGGCAGCGCGTATCGCAAGCAGCCGCGCCAGGCGAATCGCGCGGCGTTTCGCGAGATCGTGAAGAGCGGCCCACCGCCCGGCCTGCTGGCGTTCGACGGAGATCTTGCGGTGGGCTGGTGCCAGCTCACACCGCGCGATTCGCTGGCCTGGCTCGACCGGTCGCGGCGGCTCAAGCGTGTCGACGATCTGCCGGTGTGGTCGATCTCTTGTTTCTATGTGCGAAAGGGGCGGCGGAGGCAGGGAGTTACGAGCGCGTTGATTGCGGCGGCGGTGAAAGCGGCGAAACGCGCCGGAGCGCCCGCGCTGGAAGCTTATCCGCTGGATGCGGATTTGACACCGAGCGCATCCTTCACTGGATATGTCTCCACGTTCGTTCGCGCGGGCTTTCAGACCGTTGCCGGGGGTGATTCTGCCCGCCCGATTCTGCGACACGATCTGAAGGGGATCCGATGATATACTCCGAAACATTCAAGGAGGGATGGAATGCGCCTCGCCGTGATATTCGCGGGACTTCTATCCGTTCATCGAGCGATTGCGGCCGGGCCGTCTCTCGTCCTCAGCGCGGGCGGGCTCAGCGCGGACGGGCTCACCGCGTACGACACCGTCAATGACATCACGTGGCTGGCCGACGCGAATCTGGCGGCGAGCAATCGATTCGGCCTTCCGCTCTGCAACGGCTCGGGTTCGCGGGCGCAAAGTTGCGTCAACGCAAGCGGCTCGATGAATTACCAGACCGCGGCGCCATGAGTTGCGGCCATGAACGCTTCCGACGACGCCGCGCTGATTGCTGACAAGAAGATTGCGCCGATGATGGCCGTTTTGATCGGCAATCCGGAATCAGGAGACGCGAACGCGGGAGTTGCCGCCGAATCCGAAGTTCGCCGATTTCCTAATAGCGAGCTCGTCGCGTGGGTGCGGAAGAATTAAAACGTGACGAGCGATCCGGCCAAGGTCGTGGTGGCTGGGTCGAGCTTCGGCGGGATCGCTTCGGTGTATGCGGGGCTGCGGCATCCTGAGACGTTCGGCAATATTCTGTGCCGGTCGGGCTCGTTCTGGTAGGCGGCGCCGAAGCCCGAGCCATACACGGAGCCGAATTTTCTGGCCGAGGAATTCGTCAAGAGCCCGAAACTTCCGCTGCGATTCTACATGGATGCTGGATCGTTCGATTCTGGAACCGAGCCGTCACATGCGCGACGTGCTGCTGGCGAAGCGGTACGAGGTCCACTACCAGGAGAATGTCGGCGGGCACGATTACCTGAGTTGGCGCGGATCGCTGGCCGACGGACTGCTGGCGTTGATGGGAACGTCGAAGTAGCGCTACTTCAGGATCGGGCGCAGGACGCGCTCGAATTCGGCGGCCTGGCGCGTGAAGCCGAGATCGGTGGGGTGCGAGCCATCGATGGTGCCCTCGCCATCCTGGCCGAGCAGGTCGTCGCCTTTGAGGTAGTAGAGCTGCGGCACTTTTTCCTGCTGCAGGGCGGCGTAGGCATCGCGCAGGGCGGCGTGGTTCGCGTCATTCGCGGTACGGCGGGACTGCACGAGAAATCCGGTTTGAATATTGCGGTCTTCTACCAGCAGGATCGGAGTTTCCGGGTGGGCGGCGCGGAGCATCTTCACGCCGGGAACGGCGCGCTCCTGCACGTCCTTCGCGTTCATGTTCGGCAGGCAGTCGAGCACGAAGACGGCAGGGTTGAGTTCGGCGACGAACTTGATAACCTCCGGCTCCATCCGCCCGTTGCCGGAGAAGCCGAGATTGATCACCTCGCGCTCGAAGGTGCGGCCGAGCATGGCGACGTGCGTCATGCCGGCGCGCGATGCGGAGATGCCGTGCGTGATCGAGGTTCCGTAGAAGAGGATGGGCTTCGACGCGGCGGCGCGCGGCGGAGCCGGGGCGATCGCGGCGGACTTGGGCAGACCGATCTCCAGCGACGTGACGCCATTGCGTAGCGGCAGGTAGAGCATATACTCGCGCGGCGCGGCGGGGATGCCGGTGATCAGCGCGTCGTTGTTCTCCGGGAATTGCGTGGGGCGGCCGATGCCGAGCCAGCGCCACTTGCCGGCGTCGGTGCGCGCGTAGAGATCGAGTCCGCTGGCGGCGACGGCAGTGATGTTCGCACCCGCGAGATTTTTTCCGGTCAACTTCCAGCGCGCGTGGATCGCCGTAGTGGATGCCGTGAAGCGCACGAGCGCTCCCGCCGAATCGCGACTCAGGTTCCAAACCTCCGGGCGGACCACGCCTTCCGCACGCGCGGGCAGGCGATCATAAGGCGACTTCACATCGGTGAAGCCGAGGCCTTCGACGGTGAACTTCTTCGCGTCGTGCCACTCCAGCTCAGGCGCCGCGGCGGGCGTCTGGGCGATCAGGGGAAGGCTGGTGACCGAGAGGATAAATCGGCGGCGGTTCATCGATCCGAGGATACCACCAGCTAGTCGCTGAAGAAGCGCGCCAGCAAATCCAGATCGGCCGGCGTCTCGATGCGCCGTTCGATGGGGACGATCGCCGCCGTTTGGAACGTCGCTTTGGATGGCTGCGCGGGTGCGCCGTTTCTTGCCTGCAGTTGGCTCAGGATAGAGGCGCGCGCGATGGTCGCCTGGGCATCCGATTCGGGCCGCAATACCTGACCAATGGCGACTGCAATATTCATAACCTGCCAGACACTGGCTAAGTCCGTGGGATCGACCGCGATCCGCCGCGCCAATCGTCGTAGTCATCCTGGTCGCCGATGGTGAGCGCCTCCCGCAGGAAGACATCTTTGCAATTCACGCGGGGAGCGCGCTCCCAGCGCTCTCGTCAACTGCTCCAGGAACTTGTCGTGGTCCGACGGGTCCCAGGGATCGGCGTCGGGAAATGTCAATCCGAGAACGACGCGGTAGCGTACCGGGTTCGGGTTGTCCATGCCCTCATTTTCACTCCGGCAGCGCCCACGCGAAAAGGACGCCGCCCGCGCCGGCGAGCACGTATTGCCGCCCATCGAGTTCGTAAGTAATCGGCGAACTCTGCATGCTTTGTCCGAGGCCAGCATGCCAGAGCGTCTTGCCGTCGCTGGTACGTAGCACGAGCATGTTGCCGTGACCGTCGCCGGTGAAGATCAGCCCCGCATCGGTGGTCAGCACGCCCGCTCCGGAACCATTCGGTCCGAGTTCGTGAGTCCATTTGATCTTGCCGGTCTGGTAATCGATCGCCTCGAGGACGCCCTTGCCCCACACGCCGTAATCCGCGCCGGCCCAACCGAAGGCGCCGTCGGCCGGCTTGTTGAAGTAGATGCCGTAACTCGGGTGGGCGCTCACGATGAACAGCCCGGTCTTAGGATCGAAACTCGGCGAACGGTAGTTAGTAAGTCCGCCCTCGTCGGGGGCGACCAGGCGGCCGTCGGGTGCAGGCTCTTTCGCGGGATTGGGAATCGGCTGCCCCTTCTTGTCGAGACCACTCGCCCAGTTCACGGGGCCGAAGGTCGAGGTCAGCAGATTCTCACCCGAGGTGCGATCGAGAACGAAGAAGTAGCCGTTGCGCGACGCCTGCATCAGCATCTTTCGCGGCACGCCATGGAAATCGGCGTCCACCAGGACGGGGATCTCGACGGCATCCCAGTCGTGCGTATCGTGAGGCGAAGGTTGGAAGGCCCACTTTTTCTTCCCGGTGTTCGGGTCGATGGCGACGATGCTGCAGGTGTCCTCGTTATTCCCCGGCCGCACGGGGCCGTTGAGCACCGGCGTGGGATTGCCCGTGCCCCAGAAGACCGTATCGGTTTCGGGATCGTACGTGCCGGTGATCCACGTCATGCCGCCGGTCGTCGCGCCGGGAGTGCCGGCAGGCGGAGTGCTATCCCAGCGCCATTGCGTTTTGCCGGTTTCGGGATCGAGCGATTTCAGGAAGCCCGTCAAATTGTCGAAGTCGCCGGAGACGCCGACCAGGATGTGATTGCGGATGATGAGCGGCGACATCGTGGTCCAGTAACCGCGGCCCGCGTCGGCCACTGCGACATTCCAACGCACCGTGCCGTCTTTCGCGTTCAGCGCGATCATGCGGCATTTTTTCGCGGCCGTTGCGCACCACAGGCCCGATCTGGCTGCCGTTCACGTCCTCGAGCGCGTCAGGTCCGGGCCGTCTTCGCCTCCCCCCGTGTCGCGGCCATGGCAAAACGCGCACTGCTGCAGGAAGAGCGATTCACCGGATTTTACGAGCTCCGGCGAA
>JAOAPT010000367.1 GCA_025463045.1 Candidatus Solibacter sp. | reverse complement strand
CAACAAGGGATGAAAATGCACGATCGCTTTTAGTTAGGTGCGTCATTTTCAGGGGAGTTCTCCATGGCCCCGTTCGGGGCCGCAACAAGGGATGAAAATGCATGATCGCTTTCAGGCGCGTCATTTTCAACGGAGCGGTGGCCCACTAACTTGGCCATAACTAGAGAAAACATCAATCCTTGGCACCCTTGATTGGGACTCGAAAGCCGCCCTTGAAAAGTTCCGGCGAGTAAGTGCTATACATTACATCCTGTTAGTCTTCTCTGCGAGAGACCGTGATTGTCATAGCATAATCGACGCAAGGTTAGTACTATTAGTCTGCGTCTGAGGAACGTTTGTCTACTGAAACGTAACTTCCTCTTGATGCATTTGCTTGCTCTGAAAGCGAGGCGACGTGGTGATGACTCTTGACAGGTCAATGAAGATCAGTGGGCTGTTTGTGATGTTTACTCTCTGCCTGAAGGCTCAACTTCCGGTGCCACTTGGAACGACCAGCAGTTTCGCGGTTCTGGGTGGATCCACAGTAACCAACACAGGTAACACAGTGGTGAATGGGAATCTAGGGGTAAGTCCCGGTACCGCTGTGACTGGATTTCCCCCTGGGGTCGTTACCGGAGGCTCGATCCACTCCGCTGATGCTGTCGCATTACAGGCTCAAAGCGATTTGACCGCCGCGTATAACGACGCTGCCGGACGAGTATGTCCTGGTCCGCCCCTAGCCGGGGACATCGGAGGAACCACTCTGTTGCCAGGTGTTTACTGTAGTATCCCGTCATCCTCGCTTGGCATTACAGGTACTCTGACCCTCAACGGTAACGGCAACGCGAATGCAGTATTTATCATCCAGGTCGGGAGCACACTAACCACCGCCACCAATAACAGTACAGTGAGCCTGATCGGCGGTGCCCAGGCGTCGAACGTATTTTGGCAGGTCGGAAGTTCGGCTACTCTTGGAACCACCACAGTCTTCAATGGAACCATCATGGCTTTGGCATCGGTGACGGTGAACACCGGAGCGGTGCTGAATGGTAGAGCGTTGGCACGGAATGGCGCGGTTACGTTAGCCGGCAACGTGATTACAGCTCCAGGCGCATCCGGCGTCGGGGCGGGCACGCCCGCCGTGACTTGCGCATTCCCCAGCGGGCTTATCGGTTTACCCTACTCCTCATCCCTCGGGGCAACAGGAGGGACGCCGCCGTATACATTCTCGATTACCGCAGGCGGGCTTCCTCCGGGCCTGACGCTCAGTTCGTCCACAGGTGCGATCAGTGGTACGCCAACAACCGCCGGGAACTTTCAGTACACAGCCAGATTGTTAGACTCGGCGAGTGCCTCAACTACGACCAGTTGCGGACCATTAATTGTAACTAGCGCGCCCCCGCCCAGCGTGCCCGCTCCGTCTTCGCTGATTCTAGTCATGGCCGGTCTCGCTATTTTGGTTTACCTGAACCGGGGACAGTCGTTGGTGCGAAGAAGCTAAGGCCGAATACCGGTCTGTGCGGCCCTGCGCGGAGTAGCGGCTTGAGTTGGGCGATATGACTTTTACGCGACAGACTTCAGTTATTGTATTGACCGCCATCGCCCTTGGAGTCTGCTATTGGTCTACGCTTCGCGGGATGTTTGACCAGTGGTCGATCGACGAAGACATGTCGCATGGTTTCGTCGTGCCAATCGTAATTCTATGGATTGTCTGGAGGGAGCGCGCGCGATGGCAAGCACTTCCTCCAGAACCGAATTGGTGGGGTCTTGCGCTGCTCGCAGCCGGCGCCGGCATACAGATCCTCGCTGCGTTTGGCGGCGGACTTTTCGTCGCGTCGGCGGCCTTTCTGGTGTCAGCCGCCGGCGTAGTTCTGTATGTGGGCGGATTCGCCTTCCTGCGTGCGTGGGCTCTTCCGTTGCTGCTGACGCTCTTCATGCTGCCTAAGCTGTCGATCGTCTATAACCAGGTGACATTTCCACTGCAAATACTTGCTAGCCGCATCGCCGCAGCCATGTTGTCGATTGTCGGGGTCGCAGTTATCCGGGAAGGTAATATCCTCGACGTGGCCGGGCACCGCGTCTCTGTGCAGGAAGCTTGCAACGGTCTGCGTTACCTGCTTTCCCTGGGATTCATCGCTGTCGTATATGCGTACCTCTCCGATCCGAAGCCCTGGATGCGGTTCGCTCTTCTCACGGTCGTGGTGCCGATCGCGATCGTCGCGAATGCGCTGCGAGTAGCGGCCTCCGGCCTTCTGCCCGCGCTGGACGCGGGTACGGCGCACACGATGGCCGGCGCCCTTGTTTTCGTATTATGCGTGGGCATGCTGGTGCTGATGCGCCGCCTGTTCGACAGGGCATATTCCCGTTACTATGCTTGAGCGCAGATTGATGCTGCTGCCGATGTTCCTGGTTGCCCAATTTGCCCTGGCTCATTGGGCCGCCGGCGGGGAACATCCGCCGGCGCCACCCGATCTTTCGCGTTTTCCCGTCGGGTTTGGCGAATGGAAGCAACTCCGGGAAGACCCGATTTCGGCGGACATAGCAACGGAACTCGGATTCGACCGGGTGCTTAGCCGGACCTACGCCCAACAGTCGGCGGGCCTGGTCGGCAGTGTGTTGGTCCTCTGGTACCAGTCCCAGCGCTCGGGCAATAGCCAGCCGCACTCGCCGACGATGTGCTTACCGGGATCTGGTTGGATCCCCGAGGCCACAGGCGAAGTCACGGTCGGTACCCCTGACGGCGCAATCACCGTCAATCGTTACTTAGTGGCTAAGGGCAAGGAACGGGCCGCGGTTCTTTTCTGGTATCAGAGGCCGCGGCGCGTCGTCGCCGGCGAGTGGGCGGCCAAACTCTGGCTGGTTGCCGACTCCATCCGGGACAAGCGTACCGACACCAGTTTAGTGCGTATCATCCTGTGGGAAACAACTGGTAATGACAACACGGCGATGGCTGCGGCAGCCGACTTAGCGCGAAGTCTCTACCCGGTGCTTCGCGAACACCTGCCGCGCTGAGGCTCCGGGCGACGAGATCACGACCGGGTGGTTAGCGGCTCAATCACGTGATGGGCGGTCTGCGCGTGCGTTCGTGATTCAATCTTGCGACGGTGGCCAGGAAGATCAGGAAACCGAGGTACGCGGGGGCGAGGTGGAAGGTGTCGGTATAGCCGATCGCGGGGTGGACGCCGATGGCGGCGCCGAAGCCGGCGACTCCCATTACGAGGACGATCTGCACCAAGCTTCGAGTCACTCGCGCGTAGCGGGCGATGAAGGCGAGGATGATGCCGGTCGAGAACAGGCCGCCGCCGAAGCCGGCGCGATCGTGGGCGATCACCGGGACGAGGCGCGGGGAGAGGGCGTGCAGTTGGCCGCGCGTCATGTGCATGAACGCGAGGTCTTGCGGGACGAAGACGCTCGTCATCCCGACGACCATGATCGTCGCGCCGGCGGCGACCATTCCGAGCGCGAGAAATCCCAGGCCGGCGCGTCCGACGCTCATTGGCTGTGGTGCCCCGATCGCGGTCCGCTGCGGGCGCGCGCGCCACAACGCGACGCCGTAGACCGGGAGCAGCAGGAGCGTCGCGACGCCGTGCCAGTCGTCGAGATATCCATAGCTGAGGTAGCAGAGGAAACTGCCAAAGCCGCAGATGCCGGAGACCAGGAAGGTCCACCACGCCCAACTCTCGCCGGCGCGGAGCGGGAACTCGGCGAGAAACCAGTACGCCGAGCCGATGGCAATCAGCGTGCCGCCGAAGGCGACGCGATCGTGGAACATGAACTTGACGATGCGCGAATTCGCCGCGGCGAGTTGTTGGGCGTCGAACCCGAGCGCGTGGACATCCTGCGGGAGGAAGTAACCGGTCAGCGACTGGAAGATCGCAAAGCCGCCGCTGAGCACGAGCACGAAGCCGGTGAGCGAGAGCAGAAAACGTCCATCGTGGAGGAGAGCCTCGAGGAGGCTGCGGTCGTCGTTCACGCCAATTCCCGCCGCACTTTTTTGGTCAACTTCGCGAAGACCAGGGCCGAAGACCAGGGCCGAAGACCAGGGCCGAAGACCAGGGCACGTGCGCGCGCAGAAGGCGCTTCAATTCCGCCGCGGGCACTGTGTCCTCGGATTGGAGCGCGACGCATTGCGCGCGCGCCAGGTAGGGCGCGGCACTGCACCCTCGCGTTCAACCAGGTCCGCGAAATCCTCGGGCGAGCATTTGAACGAGATCCAATGCTCCGAGGGTTCCAGCGCCACGACGGCATACATTTTGCCGCCGATTTTGAACACCAGATCCGCGCCCCACTGTATGGTTTCGGTAGTGTGGGGCGCGACATGTAGTATCGGCGAGCCGATTCCACGGTCATCTCAGTACTCCCGCGTCTTCTTGATGCCCGGCTCCGGCACGGGATACTTGCCATCGGGGCCGAGCCGCACGGGCGCGGGGCCGTCCATCGTCAGCTTGTCGACGTCGGGTGCGAACTCGTGATCGTGATTCATCATCTGATCGAAGGTGACGATCTGGCCGGTGTGCGCGGCGAGGCGTCCCATCGAACCGACGAGGCTGGCTTCGGCGCCGCGCTTCACCTCGTTGTACGGCTTATCGTCGCGGATGGCGGCGATGAGGTCTTCCCATTCGTAGTCGTACGGCGAGTGCTCGGGCTGCGGATAGGCCCACACCAGGTTCGGATCACTGGCCGGGTTCTGTCCCTGCGTCCAGCGCGGAATGCTCTGCCCTTTATAGATGCGCGTGCGGCCGGGCGTGTGGGCGTTGGTCGAGATCACGGCAGAGCCTTTTGCCCCGTGCACGTAGCTGGCGAATTCGTTGAGCACGCCGGGCATGTTGCGGCCGTCGTAGAACAGCTTGGTGCCGTCGGGGTAGGTGTACTCCACCGCGTAGGTATCGAGGTTTTGATCGAGCGAGTTGCCGCGATAGTGACGTCCGCCGAGCGCCTGCGCTTCCACGGGCCACGCGCCCTTCATCCACGAGCACTCGTCGATCTGATGGATGAAGAAGTCGCTGAAGACCCCGCCGCTGGCCCACAGGAATGCGTGGAAGTAGCGGATCTGGTGGAGCACTTCGCTGATGCCTTCGGGCTTGGGGGGAACGGTGCCTCCGCCGGACCCCATGCGGTAGGCGCGCATGGAGATGATGTCGCCGATCGCGCCATCGTTGATGCGTTTGAGTAACTCCTGGCGCGCGCGGCAGTGGCGGATCATCAGGCCGACGCCGACCTTAAGATTCTTCTGCACGGAGGCCTCGCCGAGCTTCAGCATGCGTCGAGTAGTCGGCCCATCGACGGTGACCGGCTTCTCCATGAAGACATTCAGGCCTTTTTCAATGGCATAGCTGAACTGCACCCAACGGAAGGCGGGCGGAGTGGCGAAGATGGCGATGTCGCCGGGCTTCAGGCAATCGAGGGCCTTGCGATAGCCATCGAAGCCGATGAACTTGCGGTCCTCCGGGACGTCCACCTGGGCGGCGAACTTGCCGCGCAGTTTGCCGTGGCTGTCGCTGAGTTTCTGCGGGAAGACGTCGGCCATCGCGACCAGTTTGATGGGGCCGTTCTGCACGGTCAGTGCATTTTCCGCCGCGCCGGTGCCACGGCCGCCGCATCCCACCAAGGCCAACTGGATGGTGTTGTTCTCCGCCGCATGAACGGGCGGCAAGGTCATTCCGGCCAGGGTCGACACCCCGGCGATCCGGCCGCTATTTGCCAGAAACCGGCGGCGCGAAGTTACATCGGTCTGCGAAGTTACATCGGGTTCACTCATGGTTCGGTTACTCCATTTTTGCTGGTGTGAGGTTGTCGGTCAGTTCGATATACGTTCCCCACGGATCGGTGAGGAAGGCGAGTGTTCGAGCCGGTGGATGTTGTGTTGTTCTCCGCCGGCGGAAGAGCCATTCCGGCGAGGGTCGACACTCCGGCGATCCGGCCGCTATTTGCCAGAAACCGGCGGCGCGAAGTTACATCGGTCTGCGAGGTTACATCGGTTTCACTCATCGCTCGATTACTCCATTCTTGCGGGTGCGAGGTTCTCGGTCAGTTCGATATACGTTCCCCACGGATCGGTGAGGAACGCGATCGCGGTGTTCGAATCGGGCAGCCGGCGGTAGGGAGAATCGATCTTGACTCCGGCGGCTTCCAGTTTCTTGAGGAAGGCTTCGAGGTTTTTCACTTCGAAGCCGACGTGGTCGACGGCGCGACCCTTGCTGCCGGGCAGCGCGGCATCGATCTTGGTGAAGCTCAGGTTGATCGCCGGGAGGTCGGCGGCATCGAACTGCGCGCGCTTGCCGGGAATGGCGCCGAACATCTTGGCGTACCAGGCCTGAATTTCGAGCGGCGCGGTCACGAAGTAGTGGATGTGGTGGCTGGCGATCGGCACCGTCATCGTCGGGTCTTCACTCATCTCGACTTTGATCTCGTCGGGCGCCCAGACCCACATCTGTTTCGGATTGCTGCCGGGCTCGGTCTTCAATCCCGCGGCCTTCCACTTGGCCGCCGCGGCGGCGAGGTTCGGCACTTTGAAGCCGATGTGATTGATCACGGAACCGACCGTGCCGCCGGTGGGCTCGCCTTTGCGCAGCATGACGAACGTCCCGGGGAACTGGATCAGCTGCAGGCGGCCATTGGTGACGGGGACGCCGCCCACCGCGACCCAGAAGGCCTTCTGCGCGTCGACATCGCGGACCACGAGATGGATGTGGCCCATCGCCACTCCGCTATCGTTGGGCGCGGAAAGTTGGGCGAGCACCGGCACCCCAGCGGCGCAGGCGAGGAGGAGAAGATTGAGAAGTTTCATCGGCAAGGCGATGATATCAGCTTGAACAGTCGGGATACACTGGCTGTGTCATGTACACTCGACGCGGATTTATTTCCTCGATGGTAGCGGGCTCCACGGCGCTATTGGCGGCGCCCGAGAAGAAGACCATTCTGATTTTGGGCGGCACGGGATTCCTGGGGCCGGCGACCGTGGATGCCGCGACGGCGCGCGGCCACAAACTGACGCTGTTCAATCGCGGGCGCACGCGTCCGGGGCTGTTTCCGAATATCGAGGTGCTGCACGGCGATCGCGACCCGAAGGTCGACGAAGGGCTGAAGGCGCTCGAGGGCCGCAAGTGGGACGCGGTGATCGACAACTCCGGCAGCTTCCCGCGCATGGTGGGCGCGTCCGCGAAACTGCTCGCGCCGAACGTGAAGCAGTACATCTATATCTCGTCGATTTCGGCGTACGCCGACAACAGCGAGGAGCACGCGGACGAAGGCGCGCGCCTGGCGACGATGAGCGATCCGACGATCGAGAAGATCACCGGGCAGACGTTCGGTCCGCTGAAGGTGCTGTGCGAGAAGGCGACGCAGGAAGCGCTGCCGGGGCGTGCCGCGATCGTACGGCCGGGGTATATCGTGGGGCCGGACGACCCGAGCGGTCGCTTCACGTACTGGCCGGTGAGGCTCGATCGCGGAGGGGAAGTGCTGGCGCCGGGCGCGCCTTCCGACCCGCTGCAGATTATCGACGTGCGCGATCTGGGCGCGTGGCTGATTCTGATGGTGGAGCAGGGGACGACGGGCGTGTTCAATGCGACCGGTCCGAAATCTCGGCTCGCATGGGGCGATGTGTTGCAGGCATGCCGCAAAGCGACGAAATCGGAGAGCACGCTGACCTGGGTTCCGGCGGAGTGGATCGCGAAGCAGGGCGAGGAGATCTTCCCGATCTGGGCGCCGTATCGCGGCGAGACGAAGGGTTTCCACACCTGGAAGAACACGCGCGCGGTGAATGCGGGGCTGACGTTCCGGCCGTATCAGGCGACCGTCGCCGATACGCTGGCGTGGTACAAGACGCAGGAGCAGGGAGGCCGTACGCGGCTGGCCGGACCGACGGCGGCCAAAGAGAGCGAACTGTTGGCGGCCTGGAAACGCCAGCTTACGACTACTCCGAAGTAGTGGCTTAACTGTTGCTTAACCAAGGACAGTATCGACTGTACTGTAAGCGTTGTATTG
This sequence comes from Candidatus Solibacter sp., assembly GCA_025463045.1. GTDB lineage: Bacteria > Acidobacteriota > Terriglobia > Bryobacterales > Bryobacteraceae > Solibacter. Next base: position 1,558 of record JAOAPT010000367.1, on the reverse strand, counting down.
AAATTGAATGGTAGCTTTCACTTTGAAAGGTGGCGGACCGTAATGATGTATCTGGGAGCGATCCTGTTTGTGCTGATCTTTGTCATGCTGACTCCGCAGGCACAGGCGTTCCTTGGCAGCGTGCTCACGTTTATGACAGCCTGGGCTCCGTACTCCTACATCTTCCTGCTGATCATGTTCGGCCTGATGTTCGCGGGCTACTACGTGATTCGAACCTGGCCGGAGCATGTGGAGCCTGAGAGCCCGATGGCGAAATACCGGCGGGAAGCGCCGGTGGAAGAAGATAACTAAGTAGCCCCCAGGGTGCGAGCGTGAGTTTGCGGCAGAGAATACGACGGGCTCATCCCGTCTGCCACGAGGAGCGCGCCGATTTCCACGCGCCCACCGCGGTCTGTCCGCCACTGGCCATCGATCATCCGGTATTCCACCGCGTCGCCGCGGCCGGGGATGGCGACGCGCAGACGATCCGGTGATGCCGACAACAGGAGGGCGTCAACCCGGCGCCCACCCTCAAGAATTAATACAGTATGCATTACAGTTCCCTCTATGGGGAATTCTGCGACAGCGCAAAAGGGAATACTAACCTCGCTTTGGATATGAATCATTAGTCCTATGACCCCTGGTTCTTATGGTGCGTCGGCGTGTTCTAAGCTAGTGCCATGGCAACCCTTGGAATGATCGAATATGCCGACGCCGGGCCTGAAGTCCGCGCCGTCTACGACGACATCATGGCGACGCGTAAGACCGATTGGATCAACAACTTCTGGAAGGCGCTGGCGCACGATCCGGCGACCCTGCGGCGCACGTGGGAGAGCGTGAAACAGATCATGGCGCCAGGCGCGCTGGACCCGCTCACGAAGGAGCTGATTTACGTGGCAGTGAGCGCGACGAACCTCTGCGGCTATTGCATTGCTTCTCACACTTCGGGAGCGCGCAAGGCGGGGATGACCCCGGAAATGTTCGCCGAATTGATGGCGGTAGTCGGGATGGCGAATGAAACGAACCGACTGGCGAGCGGGTATCAGGTCGAGATCGACGAACGGTTTAGGACCTGAGGCGGAAGCGGATAGCCGGATATTCCGGATGCAAATTCAAAATCCAATCCGCCGCCTTCTGTGCCTGTGCCGCTGCTCTGAAGCTGGCTCGCTTGTCTTCCTTCAGAATGCCTAGCCAGTGGCCGATGTAGTTTGCGTGGTTCGGAATGTCTGCCGGCAGGTTGAGCGTCAGGCCGATGAAGGCGCTGCCGGTTGACGGTGTAAATAGGCCCCGCTACGATAAAGGGAGAGGTTTCCAATGGAGTGGACTGAGTGCCCCCTGATTGAAACGGTCCCCGGAAAGATGAATGGCGCTGCCGTCATTAAGGGCACGCGTGTTCAGCCAGAGACCATCGTGGACAATTTTGAAGGCGGAAGCTCGATTGAGGAGATCCACGACAACTACCCTCATCTGCCAGTGGACACAATTCGCAGGATCATCGAATTCCATCACAGCCATCAACTGACGCCGTAATTCATGCGCGTCCTATGCGATGAAAACATCCCCCACAAAGTTAGGGGCC
>JAOAPT010000351.1 GCA_025463045.1 Candidatus Solibacter sp. | reverse complement strand
ACTCTTCTTCCTGATAGCGCGCTACAAATGGCGGCAGCATCGCGCATCGGGCGAGCCGCTCTCGCGGGGCGATCTGGCAAGCGCGATCATGCTGAAGATCAGCATCCTGGTCTGCACGTTCATGCGTTTCAGCGTGATCGGGTGCAACGATCTCGGCTGGCGCGGAATGCTGATCGCGGAGTTCGTGCTGCTGCTGTGGGCCGCGGACCTGTTCGCGCTGGGATTTGCGGGCACGGTGTACGATCTCGCGATCGTGCGCCTGTACCCCGTGCTGGCCGATCGGGGCGTGGTGCCGCCGCTCGATTGGATGTCGCCGGATCGCGAATTCGGCCGGCGCACATATGCGGAGCGCGCCGCGTATCAGTGTGCGCGCATCGACGCCCGCCACCGCCGCGGTACAGTCCAATCCAAAGGTGGTCTTCCAGGAGACGGTAGGCATGATCTATAGCGACCGCCCGAGCGTGGCCGTCGACCTTGGTTGCGCGACGGCATTCGGCGGCGATCCGGCGAAATGCCCGCCGGTGGTGGCTCGCGTGCTATCGGTATATCCGTCGACGGCCGCGGCGCCCGCGAGCCTGGCGGAAGGCTGCCGCTCGGTGTGAAAAGAGCGGCCGGTGTACGCGAACGCGTACATGCGCCTCTTCCGCTGCCGGTCCGCGGGCGCGGGTCTTGTATCATTGTTACCAGAGTGACTAATGAGCTTCATCAGCAAGCCTTCGACACGCTGGACGGCTGGGTGGGAGAGCCGGCCGGAGGACTGCCGGAGGATTTCTTTCTCTTCCTCAGCCGCTACACGCCGTTGATCAATGTCGACCTCCTGATTCAAGACGACCGCCGCCGAACGCTGCTGACGTGGCGCGAGGACGAGACATACGGTGCAGGCTGGCATGTGCCGGGAGGCATCATCCGATATAAGGAAACCGCCGAGGAGCGGATTCGCGCGACCGCTCAACGGGAGCTCGGAACCGACGTGGCATTCGGCGCGGAACCAATGGCGATCGTGCAGGCCATCGAACCCGACCGCCGCGAACGCGGGCACTTCATCTCGATGGTGTATCGCTGCCGCCTGACAGGGCCGCCCGATCCAGCGCTTGCGCACCGCGAAGGAGCGCCGCGCCGCGATCAATGGGCATGGCACGAGAGCTGTCCACCGGATCTGATTCCGGCGCAGGCGGTTTACCGGAGGTTCTTCTGATCCCCGGCCCGCCCGAGGCGCAAACCTTGGAATCCAGCCCCCCGGAAAACGGCAAGCGGTCCAATCCCTGGCGTTGGCTTGTGGCCGGCGGACTGGCCGCCGTGCTGCTCTACTACGCGCTTCGCGGCACGGATTGGCCAAGCGTGTGGCACATTATCCTGGGCGCGAAGTGGCAGTTTCTCGCCGCCAGCGCAGTCATCGGCGTGGTCAACTACTTCCTGCGTTCGCTGCGCTGGCGCGTGCTGCTGAACGCGCGCGGAAAGTTCAAAGTGAGCACCGTTTTCTGGGCAACAATGGCGGGCTATCTGGGCAATAATTTTCTGCCCGCGCGCGCCGGTGAAGTGGTGCGCAGCTTCATCATCAGCGATCAATCCGCGCTGAGCCGCACGTACGTTCTGACCACGGCGCTTACCGAGCGATTGATGGACGCGATTGCGCTGGTGCTCTGCGGCTCGATCGTGCTGCTGCAAGTCAATCCCAAGCCTGCGTGGATGGAGGGCGTCGGACGCACGACGGCGTTGATCGCCGCGTTCGGGGCAGTGATGGTGGTGGTGCTGCCGTACACCGAGGGCCTGATCGAAAAGATCCTGCGGATGCTGCCGCTGCCGGCGAAACTTCGTGATCGCCTCCTGGAATTCTCGGGTCAGATTCTGCTCGGACTGCGCGTGTTCCATCATCCCGGACGGCTCTTCACGTTCGTCCTGATGACCGCGCTGGTGTGGGGCGGCGACGCCGTTTCGAACGTGGTGGCGGCGCGCGCGTTCGATATCCACATGACGTTCCCGGTTGCGGTCTTGCTGCTCGCGGGCATGGGGTTGGGCAGCGCGCTGCCGGCGACTCCGGGCTACGTGGGCATCTATCAGTTCGCCGCGGTGACGATCCTGCCGCCGTTCGGCATCGATCGCAACGCCGCGCTGGCGTACATCATTGTGGCGCAAGCGATGGCCTATGTGATGGTGCTGGTGCTCGGTCTGCTGGGGCTCTACAAGATTCGCGGCACCATCCGGTTGAGCGACGCTTCGCGCCCCTGATGTATACTGCTGGCGGAATGGATATCACTCGCCGCCGCCTCTTAGGACTCGCCGCCGCAGCGCCTTTCGCGGTCGCCGATGCCGCGCCCGCCGTCAAGCTCGGCATCGATCTCTTCAGCCTGCGTTCGCAAAACTGGACTCCGTTCCAGTTGCTGGATTACAGCGCCGCGCAGAAGGCGAAGGTTGTGCACTTCTCCGAAATCCGCTTCGTCGGCAGTCTGGAGCCGGACAATCTGCGCGCCGTCCGGAAGCACGCGGAGGAACTCGGGATCCAGGTAGAGATCGGGATGCGCTCGATCTGCCCGACTTCAAAGCTGTTCGACGCGAAGGCCGGGACGGCGGAGGAGCAGATCGCGCGCATGTGCGATGCGGCGAAGCTGGTGGGCTCGTCGATTGTGCGCGCGGTGCTCGGCAGTTCCGAAGATCGTAAGACGGCGCCGATCGAGCGTCACATCGAGAGCACCGTCGCGGTGCTGCGCGCCGTACGCTCGCGCGTGCAGGACGCGAACCTGAAGATCGCGATCGAGAATCACTCGGGCGATATGCAGGGGCACGAGTTGAAGCAGTTGATCGAAGCGGCCGGCAAGGAGTTTGTCGGCGCGTGCCTGGATTCCGGCAATCCGGCGTGGACGCTGGAAGATCCGCACGTCACGCTGGAGACGCTCCATCCGTATGTGTTGACGAGTCACGTGCGCGATTCCGCGGTGTGGCGCGTGCCGGAAGGGATCGCGGTCGCGTGGGTGCGGATGGGCGAGGGCAACGTCGATATCGACGGGTACTGCCGCAAGTATGCCGAGCTCTGCCCAGGGCGCGCGCTCTCGCTCGAATCGATCGTCACCGGTCCGCGCGTCTTCGCCACGCGCGATCTGAAATTCTGGGACGCGTATCGCGACATTCCGGCGTGGGAACTCGCACGCTTTCAGGAAATCGCCGAGCGCGGGCAGGCTCGTCCCGCGCCGCCGCGCGCCGCCAATCCCGAGGACGCGAAACGCCGCGAGCGCGAGGATCTGGAAGCGAGCCTCGATCACACACGCAAGCTGCTCAACCTTTAGGAGGAGTATGAACCGACGTCAATTTATCCGCACCGGCGCAGCAGGCTTCGGCGCCGCCGCGCTCGGCTTCGCGCAGGCCGGCAGCACCAAGAAACCGCGCGTCGGCCTGATCGGCACCGGGTGGTATGGGAAGGCCGACCTCTTTCGTTTGATCCAGGTCGCGCCGGTGGAGGTCGTCTCGCTATGCGACGTCGATCGCCGCATGCTGGCGGATGCCGCCGATATGACGGCCACGCGCCAGGAGTCGAAGAAGCGCCCGCGCACGTACTCCGACTATCGCAAGATGCTCGCCGAGAAGGATCTCGACGTGGTGCTGATCGCGACGCCGGATCACTGGCACGCGCTTACGATGATCGAGGCCGTGAAGAGCGGCGCGCATGTGTATTGTCAAAAGCCGATCAGCGTCGATGTCGTGGAAGGGCAGGCGATGCTGGCGGCGGCGCGGAAATACAAGCGCGTCGTGCAGATCGGCACGCAGCGCCGGAGCACGCCCCACTTGATCGAGGCGCGCGACGAGATCGTCCGCCCCGGGAAACTCGGCAAGGTCGGGCTGGTGGAGATTTACTGTTACTACCACATGCGCGCGGAGGGCAATCCGCCGGACACGGCGCCTCCGGCCGAGCTCGATTACGAGATGTGGACCGGGCCCGCGCCAATGCGGCCGTATAACGCGCTGGTGCATCCGCGCGGTTGGCGCGCGTTCATGGAGTACGGCAACGGAATCGTCGGCGACATGTGCGTACACATGCTCGATATGGTGCGCTGGATGATGGATCTCGGCTGGCCGCTTACGATTTCGTCGAGCGGCGGGATTCTGGTGCAGAAGGGCAAGAAGGCGAACATCACGGACACGCAGCTTGCCACGTTCGATTTCGGCGACGTGAAAGTCGTGTGGCAGCATCGCTCATGGGGCGACGCTCCGGACGAGAAATATCCGTGGGCCGCGACGCTGTACGGCGATAAGGGCACGCTGAAGGCCGGCGTGATGGGCTACGATTTCACGCCTTCGACGCGCGGCGAAAAGCCGGTGCACAAAGACGTGACGTACGAGTTCGAGCAATATCCCGAAGACAAGACGGAGAAGGATCTGGAGCGCCACGTCGCGCCCGCGATTCGGGGCCACATGAAGGATCTGCTGCACGCGATCGAGACCGGCGGGCGTCCTGTCGCCGACATCGAGCAGGGCTACATTTCGACATCGAGCTGCATTCTGGCGAACATGGCGATGAATTTGGGACGCACGCTTGCGTGGGATGCGAAGGCGCAGCGCGTCGCCGGAGATGCGGAGGCAAACCGCCTGCTCCGCCGGCCGTATCGCAGTCCGTGGGTGCATCCGACGCCGGAAACAGTCTGAGGTTTGACGTCGAGCTGAATTCTGGCGAACGTCGCGATGGGCGTCGCTACATGGGGACGCCCAGGCCGTATCGCCTGCCGCGTCGGCGTCGACGTCGAGCTGCATTCGGGCGAACGTGCGATGCCGTCGGGCGCACGTTCGCGTGGGACGCGCTGGCCAATCGCCTTCTACGCGCCGTCGAGCTAACCGTTTCTTGCGAACCTTGCGCTGAGGCTGGGGCGCACGCTCGCCTGGGGACGCGCAGGCCTTATCGCCTGCCGCGTCGGCGTCGAGGTGCATTCAGGCGAATGTCGCGATGAATCTGGGACGCACGCTCGCGTGGGGCGCGAAGGCCCATCATCGCTCGCTGCCGGGACGCATAAGCTCTCCGTTCAAGAAGACACTCCAAACCGAGCCGCGCGCGTGAGCAAGCGGTGGTCACGCGAGGAGGGCCACCGCTCCGTAACCGTCGCTGCTCCGATTGAGGGCTCGGCTCTTCCCTACGCCTGCCGCGTCGGCGTCGACGTCGAGGTGCATTCCGGCGAATGTCGCGATGAATCTGGGACGCACGCTCGCGTGGGGTGAGAAGGCCATCATCGCTCGCTGCCGGGACGCAAAAGCTCTCCGTTCAAGAAGACACTCCAAACCGAGCCGCGCGCGTGAGCAAGTGGTGGTCAC
>JAOAPT010000322.1 GCA_025463045.1 Candidatus Solibacter sp. | reverse complement strand
TTTATAAGACGAAGATCACGGTCAATTACAAGTTGGAGAATTAGCGTTTCGCCAAGAAGAACTTAGCCGCCGATGAACGCCGATGAACGCCGATAAAACAAAGACACTGAGGTTTGGTGTTATCGGCGGTCATCAGCGGTCATCAGCGGCTCTGATATGACGGCGATCATGCAGGCGGAAATGTGTCATAATCCTTGGCATGTCAACGGCCGTCGTCAAGATGGAGCCGAAATCCGAGGGGATCGCCACCCCCCGCAAAAAGCGGCCCAAGGAACTTGCTGTCATCACGGAATGCTGCACGGGTTGCGCTGGGTCGCCTGCCTGCGTTCCATACTGTCCGGTTGCCGATTGTATGTACTGGGTGCCGGACGAAGATCATACGCCTTTTGGTCGCATAGAAGTCGATCCCATACTTTGCATCGGCTGCAAGAAATGCGTCAGCAAGGGTCCCGACGGCGCCTTCCTCGACGGCTGCCCGTGGGATGCGATCGAGATGGTGGCCATCGAAGAAGTCGAGGCGATGATCGGCATGAAGATGCCGGTCTAACTCCGAAGCAGCCAAATCATGTCTCTGGAAATTGAACAGCGCGAACGTGAGGGGATTACTATCCTCGAGATGAAGGGCCGCATTACGGTGGGCAAGGAAGCTACCGCGCTGCGCGAGAAGATTGCGGAGTTGACCGCGGTGAGCATTCGCAACGTGGTGCTGAATCTGGCCGGCGTGGACTTCATCGATAGTACGGGGCTCGGTGCGCTTGTGGTGTGCGCGACGAGTGCGCGCAAGGCGGGCGGCGCGGTGAAGCTGGTTTCCCTCAACCGGCGCAATATCGAACTGCTGGTGATGACCAAGCTGGCCACCGTCTTTGAGATCTTCAACGACGAGCAGGACGCGATCAATAGCTTCTATCCCGACCGCAAACTGAAGACATTCGATATCCTGGACTTCGTGAATAAGATGAAGACCGAGGAATAACCGCCGATGGCTCTGGTGGTCATTGGAGGCACCGCCGCGGGATTGAGCGCGGCGGCCCGCGCACGGCGACTTGATCCGCGCCTGGATATCGTCGTTCTCGAAAAAGGCACGGTGATCTCGCTCGGCGCGTGCGGGCTCCCTTATTTCGTGGAAGGCAAGATCCGCGACGCGAAGGATCTCACTGTCTTCACGCCGGAGCGCTTCCGCAAGGAGCGCGACGTGGATGTTCGCACCGGCGCGCGCGTGATCTCGATTTCGCATCCGAAGCGTGAGGTGGTGCTGGAATCCGGCGCGCGCGTGGGGTATGAAAAGCTGGTGATCGCGACTGGCGCGCGCGCGGAGAATCTGGGGATTGCGGGCACGGGGCAGGATCACGTATTCCATCTGCTGAGCCTCGATGATGCGGAACGGATGCGCGCGTTTCTGCGCGAGCGGAAGCCGCGGCGCGCGGTGGTGATCGGCGCGGGCTACATCGGGATCGAGGCTGCGGATGCGCTCCGGCGAAACGGCCTGGACGTCACGATCCTCGAGCGCTCGGCACACGCGCTGCTGCGGCCGGATGACGCGTTCACGGTCGAGGTGAAGAAGCAGCTCGAACGGCATCGCGTGGAACTGCGCACCGGAGTGGACGTCAAGGCGATCGAGCCGGGGAGTGTCGCCGGAGTGCCCTGCGATATGGTCGTGATCGGCGCGGGATTTAAGCCGAATGTGGCGCTCGCGGCGGACGCGGGGATCGAACTCGGACGCAGCGGCGCGATCCGCACCGACGACCGGATGGAGACGAATCTTCGCGGCGTTTACGCGGCGGGCGATTGCGCGGAAGCGATGCACCTGGTCAGCGGACGGCCGACCTGGATTCCGCTGGGCACGACCGCCAACAAGGCGGGGCGCGTCGCCGGGGCAAATGCCGCCGGAGCGCGCGAGCGCTTCCCCGGGATCGTCGGCACGTCGATCGTGAGCATCTTCGGGATGGGATTTGCGACTACCGGATTCTCGGCGGTCGAAGCGCGTGCCGAGGGCTTCACGCCGGTGAGCGCGCGGATCGAAGCGCTCTCCAAGCCGCGCTATTACCAGGGGACGAAGACGATCGTGGAACTCGTCGCCGACCGCACAACGCGAAGGCTTGTGGGCGGGAGCGTGATCGGCGAGGACGGCGCGGCGGGGCGGATCGACGTGATCGCCACGGCGCTGCACGCGCGGATGAAGGTGGACGATTTCGAGCAGCTCGATCTCGCCTACTCGCCGCCCTTCGCTCCAGTGTGGGACCCCGTACTGATCGCGGCGCAACAGTTGATGAAAGAACTGTAGGGGATGTAATTGGCACAACTGCGGGCCTTTCTCGCGGTGATGGACACGGCGAGCGTCACGCGGGCCGCCCAAAGCCTGGGGATTACGGCGGGCGCAGTCAGTCAACGCATCGCGTCCGGGCCGCCGAGGAGGAGTTCTCGCATGATCCGACCGGCGACACGCGCCCGTTCCATTTCGGACGGGTGCAACGGCGCTGATTTACCGACTCGGCAAGCGGCTTCGCCTGCTGCGGCGGCGGTTCCCGAATACGGAGATCCTGGTGACGGCGGGATCGACCGAAGACATCGTCGCCGGACTGCTGGCGCGGCGCTTCGATCTGGGACTGATCTCGATGCCGGTATCCGATGACAAGCTCGACATCCTGCCTCTTTTCGAAGAGGAGCTCATCGGACTTCGGCCTGCGCACAAGCGCGCCGCGGGGACTCGGGTCGTCCAGTTGGGGCCGGCGGAACCGGCGCAGACGCCGTTTCTGTTGTACCCGAAGCGTAGCAATATGCGGCAGAGTATCGATGGGTTCTTCCATCAGCTTTCGATAGACCCGAGGGTGAGAGGCGGACGATACGGAGGTGATCAAGCGGCTGGTGGAATCGGGCTTCGGGTACTCGATGCTGCCGGAGTTTTCGGTGCGCGGGCAGAGCCGTTTCCTGGAGCTGTTTCCCGTCGCGGCGCACCGGCTGGTGCGGCGGCAGGCGCTCGCGATGGAACGCAGACGATCGCGAAGGTGATCTACGCTGCGCTGGTTTCGGAGTGAAGCGCCGATCGCGATTCTGAACTGCTTAGGGGCCAATCGGAAAGGACTAAACTTAGATCGATGGGCTCCCGAAGGCAATCCTCGCTTCCCAACGCCGGAACGCTCGCGCCGGGATTTCGCCTGGCCAAACTGGAGGGCGGCGAGACAACGCTGGCGGAGTTGACGGCGAACGGTCCGGTGCTGCTGGCCTTCTTCAAGGTGACGTGCCCGGTTTGCCAGATGGCGATGCCGTACCTGGAGCGCCTGCACCAGGAAGGCGGCCTGCGGGTCTACGGAATCTCGCAGAACAATGCCGAGGACACGCGCGAATTCAACGAACGGTTCGGCGTGAGTTTTCCCACGCTGCTCGATTCCGATGACGCCGGCTATCCCGCGAGCAACGCATACGGTATATCGAGTGTCCCCACGATGTTTCTGGTGGAGGCCGACGGCAAGCTGGGGCAGGTGGTCGAGGGGTGGAACAGAGTCGACATGGAGAGCCTTGGGGAACGGGCCGGGATGGCGCTGTTTCGCGCGGAGGATAACGTCCCGGCGTGGAAGGCCGGTTGAGGTTCGCGCAACTAGGTTCCCGGCGGGAACCGCGACGGCACGGTAGAATAAGGAAGACCGATGGCAAATCCAATCGAAGAAATCCTGGGTACGGCGGCCGCGCTCGCCAAGGGTATGGGCATCACTTTTAAGGAGATGATGGGCCCTACCGTGACGGACGATTATCCCGACGCGCCCCCGAAGTTCGAAGAGCGCTTCCGCGGCGTTCACGTTCTGCAGCGCGACGTCAACGGGATGGAGAAGTGCGTGGCGTGTTTCCTGTGCGCCGCCGCGTGTCCTGCGAATTGCATTTACATCGAAGCCGCCGAGAACACCGATCAGGTTCGAATTTCGGGCGGCGAGCGGTACGCGAAGGTTTACAACATCGATTACAACCGGTGCATCTTCTGCGGTTATTGCGTGGAGGCGTGCCCAACCGATGCCATCACTCACGGCCACGGATTTGAAATCGCGAGTTACAACACCTCGACGCTGGTCAAACGGAAAGAGGATATGCTGTGCCCCGTGCCGCCGGGCGCCAAACCGCCGGTCGTGTCGGACGACGTACACGCCGGGGCGCACTAGGCCGCTGTGTTCCGCGCCATCAAGGAGCAGCTCGACACCATTTTCCGCGAGGATCCCGCGGCGAAGAGCGTGCTCGAGATCGTTCTGTGCTACCCGGGCTTCCAGGCGATTCTGCTGCATCGCGTGTCGCACAAACTGTATAAGTGGGGCTGGCCGCTTCTCCCCCGCGTGCTCTCGCAGTTCAGCCGCTTCTTCACTGGCATTGAGATCCACCCCGGCGCGACGATTGGGCGGCGCTTCTTCATCGATCACGGCAGCGGCGTGGTGATCGGCGAAACGACCGAGATCGGCGACGACGTACTGGTCTACCAGGGCGTGACGCTGGGCGGCACGGGTAACGAGAAGGGCAAGCGGCATCCGACGATCGGCAATAGCGTGGTCATCGGGACGGGCGCGAAGGTGCTCGGCAACATCCGGATCGGAGACAACGTGAAGGTAGGCGCGGGGTCGGTGGTGGTGCATCCGGTGCCCGATAATTCGACCGTGGTCGGCATTCCGGGTCGTGTCGTGCGGATCCGGCCGGAGGGCGGCAATCTCGATCACGGACGCCTGCCCGATCCGGAAG
>JAOAPT010000280.1 GCA_025463045.1 Candidatus Solibacter sp. | reverse complement strand
GAACGCCCTGCACTTCGTTGCGCACTTCGATCTGCGCATCCGCTATCAGGGATCCCGAACTGTCGCGCACCGTCCCGGTGATCGAGCCGGTTCCGGCGAGCGGCTGCGCGAGCGCGGCGGACGGGAGCAGGCACAAGAGTGCAATTATCAGGCGTTTCGCCAACCGCCGTCCTCCTCTCCGCGACTCGAAGCTATTCTCCCACAGCACCGCGGTACGCGAGCTATGGCCGGCGCGTGACGAGGCGGCACTTCCCGCGCGCCTCCATTCGCTTCAAATGCGAGAGGCAACCCGCGCGGAGTTCTTCCGTGTCCCAGATGCCCGGGCCTTTGCGCAATTGTGCCAGCGAGAATTCCACGAAGCTGTTGGCCGGCGTGCCGCGCCGGTCGAACGCGATGCCGTCCTCCGGCACGCGATAGCACTCGTCGGCGGCGGGCGCGAATTCGAAGACCTCGCGCAGCCACACGGTCGGGAGTCCGGCGGCACGTCCGAAGCCGATCACCGTTTCCAGATACGGCGCGGCGATCACCGTCACGCCATCCTCCAGCGCCGGGCGGATCTGCCATCTTAGACGAAATGCGAGGTCGCTCGCGTAGAGAAGAATGAGCGTCCGCGGCGACGGTCCTGGTAGCCCGTGCGCGCCCTGTGCAATCTGGAAAAAGAGATCCGATGCATCCCACGCGCTGCTACCCGTCTCCTCATCCGGCCGCCGCAACTCGCGCGCCAGCACTTTGGTGGCGACTGCCATCGGACGCCCGCCCGAGCCTTCGAGCGCAATCAGGCGCCCGCTCATTTCGCGCCCTCCGGATAATGAGTCAGCCACTCCACCAGTACTTCCTGATTCCACTCCTGCCAGGGACGCCGCGCGCCTTCCGCGTAGAGTCCGCGGATCTGGCGATGCTGATCGAAGATCGATTGCTCCGCGTCCACCGTTACGAACCGAAAGACTTTGGCGAGCGCTTCGTACTCCTGAATCACGCGACCGATGAAGTGCGTGTAACTTTGGAACGGGTCGGCAATTTCGGTGACGTCCTGTCCGGCTTCATAGTAATTCGGCGAGCGCTCGGCGGCGATGCGCTTTCCGGATGTCTCCGGCGAAACGGCGAAATAGAAAACAAGGTCAGGCCAGAAGAGCGGCCGGTAGACTTCGAGCAGCCAGTGAAGATCCATCCCGCGTGCCGCGTCGCGCGCGAGCGCCGTGAACAAATATCGATCGGCAATTACAGTCTGTCCTTGCCACAGGGCAGGCAGAATATCGGTCTCCAGACGGTACCGGAAATCCGCCGCGTGTAGCAGACTGAATTCCTCGGGACTCAGCGAGCGCGCCGCTTTGCGTGCTTTGACCAGCGGCTTAACCAGCGCCGAAGAGTTCCACTTAGTGGTTACTACGTCGTGCCCTTCGCTCTTCAGCCAGTTCTTGAAAAGTTTGCGCTGCGTCGTCTTGCCCGAGCCGTCGGGCCCTTCGAACGCGATCAACAGGCCGCGTTTTCCCTCGCGCGAAAGTATCAGATCGCGCAGGCGCTGATCGGTCTGTCGCCGGCGGGCGAGAGCGGGGATCGCACTCATGGGTCACAGCGCTTCCGGTACATGGTTCCAAGATCATACAACGCATGAAGCGATTGCGCCACCAGAAAGAAACACCAGAAAGAAACACCAGAAAGAAAGTGCATCGGTTCTGGTAAGCTGATCCGAACGATGACTTCTGCAGTCCAGCCGCACACGCCTGATCCGATAGAGAAATTAGTACTGGAACCCATAGATCGTAGGTCCGCGATTCTCGATGTGATCCGCGGTGCGCGCCAGGAACTCGTGCTCTCCGTATTCCGCTGCGACGATTTCAAAATCCTCGATGCACTGGCGGATGCGGTGCAGCGCAAAGTGCGTGTGCGCGCGCTGCTTACGCAACGCGCGAAGAATTGGGACAAGCGCCTGCAGGACCTCGGCGTCTTTCTGGAGAGCATGGGCGCCGAGGTGCATCGCTACTCCGGCGCGCGCACCAAGTATCACGCCAAGTACATCGTGGCAGACGATCGTGTCGCGCTGATCGCCTCACTCAACTTCACGCGTAAGTGCTTCGAGCGTACCTGCGACTTTCTGCTGACCACCGGTGAGCCAAGCATCGTCGTCGGCCTGCGTGCACTCTTCGAACTCGATTGCCACGCGCCCGATTCCGGCATCCCCGACGATCTTTCCCGCGCCCTCGTGGTCGGTCCCGAACACGCGCGTTCAACCTTCCGCGAACTGCTCGCCGGCGCGCAGCGCACCATCCGCATCATCGACCATCGGCTCAGCGATCCGGAATTCGTCGTGCTGCTGCGCGAGCGCCAAGCCGCGGGCGTCTCAGTGCAGGTGCTGGGCCTCGGCGCAGTGGCGGGCCTGACATCGCACGGCAAACTGATGCTTGTCGATGATATCCTCGCGGTGATCGGCAGCATCTCGTTATCTCCACCCGCTCTGAATGTCCGCCGTGAAGTCGCCGCGATCATCCGCGATCCCGCGAACGTCGCAACTCTCGTGCAGTTCTTCGAAAAGAACGCAACATCCGGCATCGTGCTCAACGAATGGAGCGTCCCCGAGCGCCTCCCCGAAGACGACGAAGACGAGTAGGAGAGGCTTTCTGGCCTGTCAGGCGCTTATATCCCGGCGCGCCCTTCGCGAGACGCAAGCCCGGGCGGAGCCGCTACCGTGACTCGCGCTTTGGCGAGCGAGGGAGCGCCGAGCGCCTATCAAGTGACCACGCGTTCCTTACCGGCGGTACTCCAACTCACTTCGTCGCGATCGGCACCGGGGGCGCAACCGCGCTCCCCAGCGTGATCACCAAATTCGACCCGGCCGGAAC
>JAOAPT010000264.1 GCA_025463045.1 Candidatus Solibacter sp. | reverse complement strand
CTTAAGGTCCTGAAATTGGGCGCGGGTGAAGTTACTCACGATTTCGGACTCCGAGCCTTTGCGCATGACGATGACCTGCAGCGGATCGCCGGAGGAGGCGAGCGTGGTGCGGAGTCCGTTGACGAGCGCGAGGATGGCGAGGAGGACGGCGACCGTGAGCGCGATGCCGAGCGCGGTCATGATCGTAGTTGTCTTACGAACGATGAGATTGCGGAGGTTGTAGGCGACGGGGATTGCCATGGCGGTTAGTCGGTGCTCCGTAGGGCTTCGACGATAGTTGTGCGGGACGCGCCGACCGCGGGGACGAGCGAACTGATCAGTCCGATGGCGCCGGCGGTGAGGATACAGGTGACGGCCACCGAGGGTTCGAAGGGCGAGATGGGCGGCAGGAATCCGCCGGCGGGGCTGTGCTGCAGGCCGCCGGTGAGGACTGTGGAGAGCAGGAAACCGATCGTGCCGCCGAGCAGCGAGATGGTGACGGCCTCGCCGAGGATCATGCCGAGAATGTTGCCGTTGGTGAAGCCGAGCGTTTTGAGAACGCCGACTTCGCGGACGCGCTCGCGGACGGACATCGCCATGGTGTTGGCGGAGACCAGCAGGATGGTGAAGGTGACGGCGGCGCAGATCGCGATCAGGAAGACTTTGACATTCCCGAGCATGGAGACGAAGCCGAGCAGATAGGCCTGTTCGGACTCGGTCTTGGTCTGCGCGGTGGCGTTACGGTACTCGTTGTCGATGGCCTGACCGATGCGCGAGGCGGAGGAGGGTTGGTCGATCACGGTGACGAAGACGCCGGCATTGCCGCGGCGGCGCTCGGGCAGCGTCAGCTCCAGGTATGCACGGCTGAAGTACATTTCTTCACTGGAGCGCGGGCTGTCGAAGATGCCGCGGACGGTGAAGTCGTAGTTGCCGGGGTAGATATCGCCGGTGAGGGTCATGCGGTCGCCGACCTTGATGTTGAATTTGTTGGCGAGATCGCGGCCGATGACGCAGCCGGTGCGGTCGCGTTCGAAGGCGATGCGCTGGTCGTCGGGGATTTTCAGTTCCTTGTAGACGGTGAAGAGCTTGTCGGGATCGACGGCGAAACGGGCGAAGAAGTTCTTGGGGTCTTTGTAGGTACCGCCAAACCAGTTGGAGATCATGACTTCGCGGACGCCCGGAATCTGCTTGACGTGGTTCTTGTAGGATTCGGGCAGGGCGACGGTCAGCGAGACCTTATTCCGGGTGACGATGCGGAGGGCCTGTTCGGGGGTGGCATCGCTCAGGTAAAGGGCGTGGTACATGGCGATCATCACGCCGAGAAGACACATCGAGATGCTGACGCTGGCGATGGTCAGGAAGGTGCGCCGCCGGTTGCGCCAGCAGTTCTTGAGAATGAGGGGCAGATAGCGGAACATGTTCTTAGCAATCCATCGACTTTTCAGCAATCCATCAACGGATTCTTCTTAGTTTACGAGTTTAACGGGGCGATGTGTTCCGGGAAATTGACGGGTAAACGGGAATTCGCGGAGTCTAATGTACATGCGCACGACTTGGGGTAGAGTCGCGGCGGTGGTTGTCCTGGCGCTGGTGATAGCGCGATTGGCATACATTCCGGGCGAGCGACGGGTTGGCGACCAGTTCGATGATCGCGGATGCAGCGCGCCAGCAGGCTACCAGCCTGCCCCATTTGGTTGAGTGAAAACCCTGACGATCACGGATAACCGGACGCAAAAGAGCTACACCGTGCCGATCGATCGCGGGACGATACGTGCCATGGACCTTCGGCAGATCAAGACGGATGCCGACGATTTCGGGCTGATGACGTACGATCCCGCGTTCATGAACACGGCTTCGTGCCAGAGTGCGATCACTTATTTGGACGGCGAGAAAGGCATTCTGCGGTATCGCGGATATCCGATCGAGCAACTGGCGGAGCAGTGCAGCTTCCTCGAAGTGGCGTACCTCTGTTCAAGGGAGAATTGATAGCGCGCTCCAGTTCACAGTCTGTTCGGGATTCCGCGCACCGTCGGGTGGCTGGCGCAATGGCAGGAGCTGCAGCAGGATCCGGACAAGAAGATCGCGCGTCCACGGCAGGTGTACTCAGGCGAAGACGCGCGGGATTTCGTGCCGATTGGGGATCGCGGTCCGCGAGCGATGTCGGCGGTATAGCGGCGGGTCTTGCATTATCCCGCCCGTGAAGGCGTTCGTTCCAGGCCGATATTACCAGGCATATAGGTACTGGAATTGCTTTACCGCACACTTCGCAACGCGCTACAATCCATGCCAATTGTGCGTATACGGAGTCTCGTTGTTTCCGCATTGGTGGGGATGTGTCTGTGTGCCGGGCTGGCGCAGCAGGACCCGCCGCCCGATCCGAAGTTCACCGCGCTGGCCAACCGGATCCTGACCGTCGATCCGGCGGGACGGACCGCGCTGCTGGCCGACAATCGCGAGATGGTGACACCGGAACTGGTGAAGGCGCTCGAGGCGATTGCGAACCAGGCGTTCGACCGTCGCGACTACACCAGTGCGCTGCCGATGTACAAGATCACGTGCGAGGTGGCGGACGGCATCGCGGACCGGCGCGGTCAGGGAGCATGCACCTTCAATCTGGGCCTGACGGAATCCCGCCGCTTCCATCCCGACGAGGCGATCGCGTATTACCAGAAGGCGCTCGAGATCTACCAGGGACTCGGTAAGGCGGGCGACTTGGTGGCGCCGCTCAACGGGATCGCGGTGATCCTGAGCAATCGCGGCGACATGCGGCACGCGATTCCGTATTACGAGCGGGCGCTGACCGACGCGGCGGATGCCGGCAACGAAGTCTCGATCGCGCAGACAAATTCGAATTTGGGCAACGCGTGGCACCGGCTCGGCAACTACGTGCAGGCGATCCAATGTTTGCAGAAGGCGCTCGAGATCACGAAGCGCCGCGGGCTCGAACGTGAGACGGCGCTGGTGATGAACAACCTCGGCTCGACGTACTTCGATCAGCACGATCTGGAGCTGGCGCTGAGCTACAACGAGCAGAGCATGGCGATCCGCGAGAAGCGCAACGACCCGGTGGAGCTGGCGAGTTCGGTGCTGAATACGGGCGTAGTGCAGCAGGTGATGGGCAACAATGCCAAGGCGCTGGCGGCCTACGAGCGCGCGCTGCAATTGACCACGCTGCCGGAACTGACGCAGATCCGGGTGCGGACGATCTACAACTACGGCAATCTGCTCTTCCGCGAGAATCAGTATGCGGCGGCGCGGGAGAAACTGGACGCGACGATCAAGCTGGCGGAGAGTATCGGCGATGCGACGGACGCGCACAACGCCCGCATCCTGCTCGGCGAGATCGCCGAAGGGGAAGGCCGTTATGCAGTGGCGGAGCAGCTGGGAAGGATCGCGGCGGAGTTTTCGCGGACGAGCGGCGAGCGGCACACGTTGATTCGCGCGCTCGATCTGCTGGGAGTCTCGCTGCGCGATCAGGACAAGCCGGTGGAGGCGGAGGCCGCGTTCAAGGAAGCGATCGAGCTGACGGAGGAGTTGCGGCGCGAATTGCCGGGCGAACGGCAGGGCGTGATCCAGTTCATGGAAGAGCAGACCACGGTCTATCTGCACATGGTGCAGCTCCAGTTGGACCGCAAGCGGCCGGAGGCGGCGCTCGCCTACGTGGAGCGGAGCAAGGCGCGATCGCTGCTCGAGGTCTTGCAGACCGGCAATTCGGGGATCACGAAGGCGATGACCGCGGAAGAGCTCGAGCAGGAAGGGACGCTGGCGCAAAAAGTGGCGCAGCTCAACGACCTGATTCTGCGCGAGACACGCCGGTCGACGCCGGACCGCAAACGGATCACGGAGCTCGGCTCGCAGCTCGAGAAGGCGCGGCGGGAGTACCGCTTGTCCGAGGTGCTGCTGTACGCGGCGCATCCGGAGTTGAAGGTGCATCGCGTGGCGTTCGACCCCGTGGCTCCGGCGGAACTGGTCGCGGGCATGCCGGATGCGAAGACCGCGCTTCTGGAGTTTTCGGTGACGGATGGCGGCGTGTACCTGTTCGTGTTGACGCGGTCGAATGGCGCCGAGCTGAAGGTGTACAAGATCGCAGCGAAGAAGGAGACGCTGGAGCGCGACGTGAAGCGGTATCGCCAGCAGATCGCGACGCGCGATCTGGATTATCAAAAGCTGGCGGTATCGCTGCATCGCGAACTGCTGGAGCCGGCGGCGGAGCAGTTGCGCGGGAAGACCACGATCGTGATCGCGCCCGACGGGTTCCTGTGGCAACTGCCGTTTCAGGCACTCGAGCCGGAGGCAGGGCGGTACCTGATGGAGGAGCGCGCGGTGTTCTATACGCCGTCGCTTTCGGTGCTGCACGAAATGGAGAAGATGCGTCCGCAGCACAAAACGGCGCAACCGCGGCTGCTCGCGGTGGATGCGGCGCAGCTCCCCGGACCGAAGCGCGAGGTCGACGGCCTGCGGCAGATGTACGGCGCGGCGCGGTCGCAGGTGATCAGCGGGGCGGACGCGGACCAGGTACTGATCCGGCGGGAGGCGCCGAAGTACGACGTGGTCCACCTGGCGGCTCACGGGGTGTTCGAAGATCGCAATCCGATGAACTCGTACCTGGTGCTGGCGAAGGCCGGCAAGCCGGAGGCGGGAGTGCTGGAAGCGCGCGACATGATGGATCTGAATTTGCGCGCCGATATGGTGGTGCTGTCGGGCTGCGAGACGGGGCGCGGGAAGGCGGGGAACGGCGAAGGGCTGATCGGCATGAGCTGGGCGCTGTTCGTCGCGGGGAGTCCGAGCACGGTGGCGAGTCAGTGGAAGGTGGAATCGGATTCGACGACGCGGTTGATGCTGGGCTTCCACCGGAATTTGCAGCGGTCGACGAAGGCGCGCGCGCTACAGCAGGCGGCGCTCGAAGTGATGAAGCGTCCGGAGTACCGGCATCCGTTCTACTGGTCGGGATTCGTGTTGATGGGCGAAGGGTTTTAGGGGAAGCA
>JAOAPT010000259.1 GCA_025463045.1 Candidatus Solibacter sp. | reverse complement strand
GCCTCAGACTAACTAAGCCGGTGTAACTGGGACAACAGCCTCTCCGGATCTCGACGCTTTGGATCTCGGATCACGCTGTTGTCTCGTCCCCGGCATCCCAAAAGTCGCGTTCGCGCCTTGGCGGCTGCCGGCCGGCAGTGGATCGGCGTGCCAATTCCCCATCTTCGACGCCACCTCAATCGCGGTTCGACCTTCGATGCGCAGGGACAATCCCCATAACGGACAAGGCGGTATGGGCTGGAAGGCGTTACGATCTTGGAAGAGGGAGTGTTCCGTGAGTTGGCGGTTACTGATGGTCGCCTTCGTAAGTTCGGCCTGGGCGCAGGATCCGCCGCTCCCGCAAGCGCCGATCACCACGTTCGGGATGACGGTGGTGGATTCGGTCGGCATGCGCGGGGATATTTACCTGCTGAATCCGAATACGGCGGAGCTGCCGAATTTCAAGAAGTTGAAATCAGTGGGTGCGGTGTACTCGAGCTCATTGAATATTCCGCCGCGATCGTTTATGGCCGGCTTCCCGGGAGTCACGGACCGGTTCGAGTGGTTCGCCATCGATTACAACGGCAGTTTCTGGATCGACCAGCCGGGGAAGTATCGATTCCTGCTTGCGTCGGACGATGGCGCGAAGCTTTACATCGACCACAAGACGGTGATCGACAACGACGGACTGCATCCGATTCAGACGCAGTTCGGCGAGATCAACCTGAAGGCCGGGTCGCACCGGATTCGCGTGTCGTACTTTCAGGGCCCGCGCGATTGGGTCGCGCTGGTGCTTGGCGTGGAACGTCCGGGTGAAGAGCAGTGGCGGATCTTCAATACGAAAGAGTTTCTGCCGCCACACAAAACGGAAAATTAATTCGCGATTTGTCGATCCCGGGCTCTCTGATTCGATAATAGGGCAGAAGGAGAAAATAAACGAATGCGAGTCATGGTGATGGTGAAGGCGACGAAGGGCAGCGAGGCTGGTGAACTGCCGGATGAGAAGATGCTGGCCGCGATGGGGGCCTTCAACGAAGAGCTTGCGAAAGCCGGAGTACTGGTGGCGGGGGAAGGACTGCGGTCGAGCGCGATGGGCAAGCGGGTGCGGTTTTCCGGGGCGAACCGGACGGTAATCGACGGACCTTTCGCGGAGACGAAGGAACTGGTTGCGGGGTTTTGGATCTGGAAGGTGAAGTCGATGGAGGATGCGGTCGAGTGGCTGAAGAAATCGCCGAATCCGCATCTTGAGGAGACCGAAGTCGAGATCCGTCCGATGTTCGAGATGGAGGATTTCGGCGACGCGGCGACTCCGGAGATCCGGGAGCGGGAAGCGCGCCTGCGGACGGAATCGCAAGGGAAATTGAAAGGCTAAAGTGAACAATCGGAGCCGCGACGGTTACCGAGCGGTGGGCATGAGGGACCACGGCTCCGTAACCGTCGCGGCTCTGCTGTGTGGGCTTTAGCGCAACGAAGCCGTCGCGGCGGGCGCCAGCGGATTGGGCAGATGGTGCTCGGCGTAGTAGCCCGGGCGGACGCGCTCGACGATCTGGGCGACGGGGCGTTCGAGGACTCGGAAGTACGGCTGCGGATTCAGTCCGATCCAGAAAGCCCAGGCGACGAGGGGGGCGAAGACCGCGATTTCGCGCCAGGAGAGATCCTTGAGCAGCGCGTTCTTTTCCTTCACCTCGCCGAGCATGGTGCGCTGGAACAGCCAGAGCAGATAGGCCGCGCCGAGCGCGATACCGACGGCCGCCCAAAAAGCCCAGTTGAAAGACATCTGGTAGGCGCCGCCGAGGATCGTCAACTCGCCGATGAAGCCATTCAATGGGGGCATCCCCATCGAACTGAGCGCGGCCAGAAGGAAGATGATGGTGAAGACCGGCATCACTTTCAGCAGGCCGCCATATTCAGAGATCTCGCGGGTGTGGCGGCGTTCGTAGACCACGCCGACGATCAGGAAGAGCATGCCGGTGGAGATTCCGTGATTGATCTGCTGCAGGATCGAACCGGCGATTCCGGCCGGATTCAGAGAGAAAATACCCAGCGTGCAGAATCCAAGGTGACTGACCGAGGAGTAGGCCACCAGCTTCTTCCAATCCTTCTGCATCAGGCAGGCGAGCGCGCCGTAGACGATGCCGATGATGGAGAGCACTCCCATCGCATTAATGATGACTGGGTTCTTGGCGGACTCGGGGAGCAGCGGCAGGGAGAATCGCAGAAAACCGTAGGTGCCCATTTTCAGCAGGACGCTGGCGAGCACGACGCTGCCCGCGGTGGGAGCTTCGGTGTGCGCGTCCGGGAGCCAGGTGTGGAACGGGAACATCGGGACTTTGACGGCGAAACCCACGAAAAACGCCCAGAAGACCCACCAGGAGAGTGGGCCGGAAAGCTGGAGGCGCATCAGGTCGGCAATGTCGAAGCTCTTGGCCGAGAACTGGGTGACGTGCTGGAAGTAGAGTGTGAGGATGCCGAGGAACATCAGGACGCTGCCGATCAAGGTGTAGATCATGAACTTGATCGCGGCGTACACGCGGCGCGGACCGCCCCAGATGCCGATGATGAAATACATGGGCACGAGGACGGTCTCCCAGAACACGAAGAACAGCAGGAAATCGAGCGACATAAAGACGCCGAGCATGCCGGTCTGAAGGAGCATGAAAAACGCGTAATACTCCTTCAGGCGGTCATGGATAGCGTTCCAACTGGATAAGATGGCGAGGAAGCCGACCACCGTGGTGAGCATGACCAGCAGCAGGCCGAGCCCATCGATCCCGATGTGGTAAGTGGCGCCGAGCGTGGGAATCCACGAGGCCTTCTCTACGAACTGATAGTCCTTGGTGTGGTCGAAGTTGAATACGAGCGGCAGGGATACCAGAAAGCCCACGAACGCGGCCACGTTGGCCCAGAGCTTGATGGCGCGCGCATTCGACGACGGAATGAACAGCAGCACCAGTAAGCCTGCCAGTGGCGCGAAGAGGACAATCGAGAGGATATGATCCATAACGCTACTTAGGAAGGGTCATCTTATCACCAGTGGAGGGCGATGGATGCGTCCTTTTCGGGTGGTGCCGCGTATACCGGATGCGGCTATGATTTACCAGGCAGCGATCGACAAGGATTTTCCAGTGGCGGAACCCACCGAACTCACGCGCTTGCGGAGCGGCGATCCCGCCGCGATGGGCGCCGTGGTGGCGCGCTACCAGCATCGTCTATATCGATACTTTCTGCGCCTGGTGCACGATTCGGCCTCCGCCGATGATCTCTTTCAACAGACGTGGCTGAACGTGGTCCGGCACCTGGGGCGCTATGACGCGAGGCGGAGTTTCGACACGTGGCTGTTTGCGATCGCCCACAATACGGCGATGGATTTGTTGCGTCGCCGCCCCGGCGAATCGCTGGATGACGGCGAGTGGCACCTGCCGTCGGCGGCGCCGGACGCGCTCGCGATGGTGCTGGCGGGCGAGCGTGCGGCGACCGTCGCGGCGGCGGTGCGCGGGCTTCCCGCGCTCTACCGCGAGGCGCTGACGCTGCGCTTCGAAGAGGGCATGAAGCTGGAGGAGATCGCCGAAGTGACGGGCACGCCACTCTCCACGGTGAAGAGCCGCGTGCA
>JAOAPT010000162.1 GCA_025463045.1 Candidatus Solibacter sp. | reverse complement strand
ACAAGACGCCGGAGTTTTTCGTGCGGCTGCTGGTGAAGGCGGCGGCGCGCGGCGGGAATTTGCTGTTGAACATCGGACCGATGGGGAATGGCGAGATCGATCCGAAGGATCAGGCGATCCTGCGCGGCGTTGGGAAATGGATGAGCACCAACGGCGGCTCGATCTACGGGACGGTGCGCACGCCGCTCGCTCCGCAGGCCTGGGGCGAGATGACGTTAAAAGGCAGCACCCTTTATCTGCACGTGTTCGACTGGCCTCGCGAAGGGAAGATCGCTGTGGCAGGCACGGTGGTCAACTTGCCGGCGCGGGCTCCGGATGCGATCGACAGCGTGATTCCGCTGACGCTGAAGGGTCCGCTGACGGCCGACCCGGTCAGATTGCTTTCGACGACGCAGCGCAATGTACTGGGGACGTTCGATGCGCAGACTACCTTGAAGTTCACGGACGGGAAGGCTCCGCACGCTTACTGCTTTGGGTGGACGACTACCGAGCAGACGTTGGTCTGGCCGGCGCGATTGAATGCGGCGGGCGAGTTCGAAGTGTGGGCGAAGTACAGCACGGGGACTCCGAAGGATGGCGGGCGGTTCGTGGTCGAGATCGGCGGACAGCGCGTGGAAGCGACGGTCGAAGCGACGGCGAAGGACACAGAGGCGCGAGAGGTGAAGCTGGGGACGGTGAAGGTCCCGAGCGGCGCGGCGGACGTGCGGGTTCGTGCGGTCAAGATTGATGGCAGCGAGCTGATGCGGCTGTTTTCGGTGACGCTGCGGCCGTAGGCGCGGAAAACAAGTCGGAGCCGCGATCGTCGGAGAGTGGTGGGCATGAGCGGGACCACCGCTCCCTCACGGTCGCGGCTCTGATTTGATGAGGTGTCGCGCTGGCGGGCGTGAGCCGAGCTTCCTGGCCTGTCCTACCACGGGTAGTAGCCCTCGCGGGAGCGGACTTTGTGGAGGTGGGGGGTGCTGAGTTGGACTTGGATGGGGCGCCAGTCGTGGTCGTCGGCGGGGGGCGGGGAGAAGGCGAGCAGGTAGCCGTGGAGGAGGTCCTGCAGAACCTTGTCGAAGACGTCTCCGATTTCCGAGGAGGACTGGATAGAGAACGACAGGGCTCCAGTGGACTGCGAGGTCGCGGAGAGATCTTTGAGCATGACGCGATTGCGGACGGCGTGGCCTTGGGCAATCGTGTAGATCGGCACTCCCGCGGTCTTGGCGCGGAGGATCGCGGTCGCGGCGGGGAGGGTGCTGGCGTTGTCCTCGCCATCGGTAAAGACTACTATCACCTTGCGTCCGGTGCGGGTGGAGAGATCGCGGTTGACGCGGATCAGGCCATCGTAGAGGGCGGTCTGCGAACCGAGTTCGACGCGGAGGACGGCGCGCGTCGCGGCGACCTTGTCCGTGGTGAAAGGCTGGAGGAGCGAGATGCCTTCGTTCAGGCTGTAGACGGCGACCGTGTCGTTGGCGCGGAGCGCGGCGATCAATTTCAGGGCGGCGCTCTTCAGCGCGGGGACGGCGGTGTCCATGCTCTGCGAGGTATCGAGAAGGAGCGCGCAGGAGATCGGGGCGGCGCTGTTTTCGAACGCGGCGATGGGCACGATCTTGCCGGCCTGGCGAATCACGAAACTCTGGGCGGTGAGACCGTCGACGTAGCGCCCCTTCTCATCGGTGACGGTGGTGTGGGCTTCGACAAGACGGGCATCGGCGCGGAAGAGTGCGGTTGATGGAGTTGCGGGCGCTGCGCCAGGCTTCGGCGAATCGCCGATGCGGGGGAGCTTGCGGGCGATGTCCTCGAAGCCGGCGAAGCCACCGGAGAAGTGCGATCCGCTGGGGGCGCTCGAAGCGACTAGCGATGCGGGCTGGAAGAGCGGCTGTTTGGGCGTGACGAAGACGTGGCGCGCGGGGAGCGCGGGGTCCTCGTTGAGGAGGAGCGTGTCGGGCGGGAGCAGGGTTTCGTAGACGCGGCTGACTAAGCGCGGGAGGTCGGGCGTTTTGTGGTCGGGCGCGATGAGGGTGCGGCAGAGATTGCGGAACGCGCGGGCAGCTTCCGCGTCGTCGAGCAGGCCGGCTTTGCGATCGTGAACGAGGAGAGCGGCGCGGGCGTGCCATTCGGCGATGACGTCGTTGCGCGGGGCGGCGGCGGTGAAGGCGGCGAGCGCTTCGAACTCGTCTGGGCCGATCGCGGGGAGCGCTTCGAAATAGGGAAGGATACCGCGCCAATCGTTGAAGTGGCGCACGAAGAGTTTGGCGGATTCGGCCGGGAGATTTTTCAGATGGGCGGCGGCGAGCAGGGCTTCCTGATCGACGGCGAGGAGCGCGTCGTCGTCATTGCCGGCCTGACTCCAGGCGGTGCGTCCGCCGGGGAACAGGTTGTCGAGCGGCAGCTTCTGGAAAAATGCCGGGCGCCAGACGCGCTGAGGGACGCCGATGCCTTCGCGGAGTTCCTCCGAATCGCGGTACCAGGCGTAGTAGCGCTGCGCGACGGCGAGGTTGCGAGTGAAGAACATGCGATGCGCGAGATCGGCGTGGCCGAGTGCGGAGTAGAAGGCGGCGAGGCGACCTTTGTCGACGGTGAGGACGGCCTGGAAGAATTTCGCGGCGTCGCGTGGACTTGTGCCGGCGAGCTTGGTCCAGAGTTCCTCGGCGGCGGGTCCGCCGGGGACGACGGCCTGATTGGAGAAGACGCGGAAGGCATCGCCATAGAGCCAGAGGGCGTCGGCGTGATTGGCGACGAGGACGCGGAGTCCGGTGCGGCGGGCGAAGGCGAGTCCGTCGGCGAGGCCCATCGCGGCGAGTCCGGCGTAGGTCTTGGCGAGGCGGGGCTGCC
>JAOAPT010000243.1 GCA_025463045.1 Candidatus Solibacter sp. | reverse complement strand
CTTAGCGCTTTTCGACGTTACGCGCTGAGCCCTATTTTATTGGGTTTCTCGGACGGCAGTTGATGGAAGTTCGACGGAACAATCTATGATAAGCCGTGTGTTTTCAGTACTTTAGTGGTGGAGGCGGGGGGAGTTGAACCCCCGTCCGAAAAAGCCCGTACTGGAGAGAACTACGTGCGTATCCGGCTCATGGTTTTCGTCAGCCACCCCTGAACCGGCAAGGGCGGTGGCCGCTTAGCCCGATTAGGTCTCAGCCGCCAGCTACGGACCGAAGCTCTTGGCCTATCTCGCAAAATGACGTTCACTCACCACCGCGCGAGCTCAGTGGCTGGAACGGCTACTTAATTAATTAAGCAGCGTATGCAAACTGCGTGTTGGCAGTTATGTTTTCCGATCGTTTTACGGGAGCTCGGAACCCGGCACGCCTCCCCACCACGATTCAATCCCGTCGAATCCGTTACGCCCCCACATGGTTGCGCTGGCAGGTACTACATCTCCATTCTACCACCAGCCGCCCCGCCGGGCGTCTATAATCGGAGTATGCCTGATCGGGGTAACCTCCTTCGCCAACTCGCGGTGTTCGTCCTCGCACTTGCGGTCCTTGCCGCCAACGCGCTCGCGGCACCGATGACCAAGATCAACATCGTAGTCAAGAACCAGAGCGGCAAACCGGTGGAACGCGCCAGCGTCGTCGTCAGATTCGTTCAGGGGCATTCCATCGTCAAGCTCGGCAAAGCCGTGAAGACCACCTTCGAACTGCGCACCAGCCAGGATGGCGAGGCCAGCATTCCCTCCATCCCGCAGGGCAAAATCCTCGTCCAGATCATCGCCAAGGGTTACCAGACCTTCGGCAATACCTTCGAGGTCACCGAGCCCGAGAAGACGCTTGACATTACGCTCAACCCGCCCCAACAGCAGTATTCCGCGCACTGACCGGTGCGCGAATCCCACATTCTCCGAACATGATTTTTCCACCAGAATCGATCTACGAACTCCGGCACGAGCTTGCCGAAAAGATGGAGTCCGGCGAACTCACGGAAGCCGAAGTCTTCCGTCAGGCGCTCGCCGTCGACCCCAGCGACCCCGCGGCGCTCCGCTTCCACGCCATGATGGCCGAAGCCGACGGCGACCGCGCTGCCGCCGAGCAGTACGGACGCCGCTTCATCCTCGCCGACCCGACCTCGCACGAAGGCTATCTCCTGTTGGGCCGCGTGCTTTCCGACCGACCGCTCGCCGACGCTTACCACGCGCTCGGCAAGGAGAAGCTTCACTACTTCCCCGACGCGCACCAGACAGACACGCACCAGGAAGACGCGCACCAGGAAGACGATACCGCCCCCCAACCTGCGACCCAGCCCGCCGCCTCCGATGAACCCGAGTCCGTCGCCCGCGAACTCGAGCCGCACCGCCTGATCCACCAGCTCTTCGTGGCCGGCGTCGACGCGATTGAACCCGCCCTGGTCGATCGCATCGTTGCGGTCGGCGCCGACTCCGCTCCGCTCCTGCTCGGCATTCTCAACGCCTTCGGCGAGGACATCCTGCGCGAGACCGACGACGCTCTCGTGGTCCGCTCGCTCGCGCTGCTCGGCGAAATCGGCGATCCGGCGAACCTCCCGGCGCTCGCCAAGTTCGTCGGCATGGAAGACGAAACGATGGGCGGCGCCGCCCGCTGGGCGTTCCTGCGCATCGCCCGCCTCAAGCCCGAGGCGACCATCGAAGTCGTCCGCACCCTCACGGTCGGCGCGGAGGCCCTCGATCTCGCCGGCCTCGCGCAGCAACTCTGCCTCATGCCCGACGTCCCCGGCCGCAAGGAAGCGCTCTTGGGACTGGCGATGAATCTGCCCGAGTTGGACGAAGACGGCGCCGCCCTCGTCGTGGTCAGCATGATCACCAGCGCCTACGTGATGGAGGGCGCGAACGGCGAACTCGCCGCGTCCATCGAAAAGGAATACGGCTCGCACCTCAACCGCGAGGCGCGTAAGGAGCTGAAGGTCATCCGGTCCGAGATCGATGCCGCCCGCCAGAGTTGGACCGACGACGAGCCGTCCATCTATCAGGTGATCTGCGATGAGTTCGAGGCCGCCGACGACGACCAGACCGTGGTCCGCCAGGAGCCCAAGCTCGGCCGCAACGACCCCTGCTGGTGCGGTAGCGGGAAGAAATACAAGAAGTGTCACCTCGACGAGGATTCGGCACGCTGACTACCCCGCTGACTGCCCCACTGACTACCCCGCTGACTACTAGGAGGACCCCATGTTTTCCATCCAACGCGCCATCACCATCGCCCTATTCGCCGGTCTGCCCATGCTCGCCGCCGACCACATCACGTTGAACAACGGCGACACCATCACCGGCACCATCGTCAAGAAGGACGGGGACAAACTCATCTTCAAGAGCGAGTTCCTGGGCGAAGTCACCATGCCGTGGACGGCCGTCAAGAGCATCAAGAGCGATAGCGAACTCACCGTCGTCCTGCCCTCGGGCGAGTCGGTTAAGGGCAAGGTCGAGACCGAAGGGGATCAACTGCGGGTGGTGGCATCCGGGCAGACGAAGGCCGCTCCCATCGCGGCGGTTGCCGCCGTGCGCAACGATGCCGAGCAGCACACGTTCGAGCGCATGCAGCATCCCAGGTTCCTGGAACTGTGGACGGGGCAAGTCGATCTCGGACTGGCGCTCGCGCGCGGCAATGCGCGCAGCGCGACGCTGACCACCGGCTTTACGGCGACGCGCGCCACGCGCAACGACAAGGTCGCTCTGTACCTCAACCAGATCTACGCCACCGCGCGCGTCAATAACGTCACCGACACCATCGCCAGCGCCGTGCGCAGCGGCTGGAAGTACAACCGGAACTTCGACGGCCGCCTGTTCGTCACCGGCTTCAACGATTATGAACACGACCGCTTCCAGAACCTCAACCTGCGCTTTGTGGCCGGCGCCGGTTTGGGCGTTCGGGCGGCGAAGACGGATCGCGCCCAGCTCGATTTCGATGCCGGCCTCGACTACCAGCGTGAGAATTTCCTGAACGGCCTGACGCGCAATTCCGCCGAAGTCAACACCGGCGATAACGCGGTCTACCAGCTTTCCAAGTTCACGTCCCTGAGCCAGTCGGCACGCTTCTTCGCGAAGGTGACCGATGGCAGCGGCTATCGCTTCAACTTCGACCTAAGCACCACCACTGTGCTCAGGAAATGGCTGGGTTGGAATGTGACGGCGAGCGACCGCTTCCTGAGCAACCCCGTGCAAGGCCGCCAGCGCAACGACCTTTTGGTGTCGACGGGCTTCCGCTTAACGTTCGCAAGGTAGGACAGGACGGGCGAGCAGGGGACAGGGTCGAAAAACCAATCGGAGCCGCGACGGTTACGGAGCGGTGGTCACGCGACCACCGCTTCCTTACGGTCGCGGCTCGGATTGGGGGCTCGTTCTTCATCGCGTTTGAGGTTTCGCGGGCGGAACGGCCATCCGCCCGGTCTGTCCTACGCGAGGTCGAACTTCTCCTGGTGCAGCAGAGGATCGCTCTTCACGATCACCGGGCGTCCCAGAATCTCTTCCACTTCCTGCAGGAAGGTGTTCTGATTGCTCTTCAGGAGCTTGGCCACTTCGGGCGCGACGCGCAGCATGACGTTGCCGTCCACCGCACGCGCGATCTTGTGGGCCTCCTGCAGAATCTCGCCGACCACGGTTTGCGGGCTCTTCACGTAGCCTGCGCCCTCGCAGTACGGGCACGGCGTACACAGCGTCCGTTCCAGGCTCTGCTTCACGCGCTTGCGCGTGATCGCCACGAGGCCGAAATCGTTGAACTGCAGAATCTTGTACGGAGCGCGGTCGGCGCGCATCGCCTCTTCGAGCGCCTGCATCACCTTCTGCCGATTCTTGCGCTCGTCCATGTCGATGAAATCGACCACGATGATGCCGCC
The DNA here is from genome assembly GCA_025463045.1 of Candidatus Solibacter sp. Classification (GTDB taxonomy): domain Bacteria; phylum Acidobacteriota; class Terriglobia; order Bryobacterales; family Bryobacteraceae; genus Solibacter. The sequence continues at coordinate 2,823 of JAOAPT010000243.1, read as the reverse complement.
CAAATCGCGCAGCCGGATCTGCCGCACGATCTCCTTGATCGCATCCGTGTTGGTCTTGACGATCGTGTCTTCCAGGCGGTTCGACTTGCCGACGTACTTGCCGGTATTGATATCGATCGCCACCAGCGCCTCGGTCTGGTTGATCACGATGTATCCGCCCGACTTCAGCCACACCTTCGGGCGTAGCGCCTTCTCGAGCTCGGCAGTGATGCCGAACTCGTCGAAGATCGGCGTGGATCGCGTGTACATCTTCACGCGATTGACCAGCGCGGGCTGGAAGCGCTGCACGAAGCGAAGTACGCTCTCGTAGACTTCCTCGTTATCCACCCAGACGCTCTTGTACGAGCTGGTGAGCTGGTCGCGGAGGATGCGCTCGACCACGTTCAGATCGTGGTGGATCAACAGCGGCGCGGCGCGCCGTTCGGCCTTCTGCCGCATGTCCAGCCACAGGTTGTAGAGGAACATCATGTCGGCGCGGAGTTCTTCTTCCGTGCGGCCGTCGCCGGCCGTGCGCACGATGTAGCCGCCCGGAATGCCGGTGCGGTTGGTCTGCAGAATCCGTTTCAGCCGCAGACGTTCGTCGTCGCTCGGGATCTTGCGCGAGACGCCGATATGATCGACGGTCGGCATGTAGACCAGGAAGCGGCCGGGCAGCGCGATGTGCGAAGTGATGCGCGCGCCTTTCTGGCCCAACGGCTCCTTGGCGATCTGGACGATGATTTCCTGGCCTTCCTTCAACAGATCGCTGATCGAAGGCAGAGCCATTTTCTCGGCGCGGTTATCGGGACGCGCTTCCGTGCGCCCTTCGGGGCGACCTTCCGATCGTCCTTCCGGACGACCCTCCGGACGGCCTTCGGGACGGCCTTCCGGACGGCCTTCGGGACGTGGACCGGAGCGCTGTTCGCCGCGGCCTTCCTGCGGACCGCGCTGTCCTTCCGGCAGCGGACCACGATCCGGCCCGCGCTCGCCGCGGCCCTTGCGGCGCGTACGCCGCGAAACACGGTGCGGGTACCGCCCGCCCTGCTCGCGCAAGGTCGCCGTCAGGCTGGTCGGGATGCGCGCCGGCTCGGGACCTTCATCCTCTGCCACCGCTTCCCCGCCCTCGCCTTCGGCCTGAAGTTCGGAACCTTCCGACCCGGCTTCGGATTCACCTTCGCCTTCCGTGTCGAACTCGCTGCCCGCCTCGGCCTCGCCTTCCATTTCGCCATCGGCCGCGGCTTCCGCTTCGGCGGGAGCTTCTTCGGTTTCGATCGACGTGAATCCAGTCTCGAGCGCGACGACCATCATCGGCTCTTCGCCGGGCGTCTGCACCACGACTACCGCGGCTTCCGGCTCGGGCTTCACCTCGGGTTCCAGTTCAGGCTCGGGGACAGGCGCGGCGGCAACAGGTGCTTCGACCCGCTCCGGCGCAGCTACCGGCGCGGCCTCCGCCGCTACCTCGGCGGCTTCCTCGCGCGCTTCACTTACCGCTTCGTGGACCAGATCGGCTGCGGCAACGGGCTCGGCAACTTCCATCCCGGTAGCTTCCGACTCGGCATCCTGCTCGCCTTCGACGGCTTGCGCCTCCGGCTCTTCATCCTCCGGGCCGCCCTTGTACTTGGCGAGCGATTCGCCGGGGAGCACGAAGAACTCGTCCTGCTCCATGTCGAACACAACTCGCGGCTCGCTCGACGCGGGCTCGTGCTCAACCGGCGTGGGTGTCGCCACTTCCGGACGGGCTTCGCCTTCCTGCCGTGGCGAATAGAACTTGGATTCCGGCAGTGAACGCCCGCCGGGCGCACCGCCGCCGCGATTACCACGGCCGCGGCGCGAACGCCGTCCGCCGCGACGATCGCCACCCCGATCCCCACCGCGGTCGCCGCCGCGATCTCCGCCGCGGTCACCTCCGCGCTCGCCACTGCGCTCGCGGCGTTCCATCCCCGGAGGCGCCTGCATCGCGCTCGCCGGCGCGTTCAAGGGAGCCGCGCCCTGCGGGACGGCAGCGGATTCGACCGGCATCGCTGCCGCCACCGGCGCAGCGAGATCTTCCGGCACACCTTCCGTCGCGGCCGGGGCCGACTGCGCGGCCGGAACGCGGTCCAGCTTCAGGACTTTGTCTTCCACGGAGCTGACGATCTTGTCGTACTCGTCGTTGTCTTCGAAGAAGTCGGAGACATAAAGGAAGGCATCCCGCCCGAGCCCGATATCGACGAATGCCGATTGCATGCCCGGCAGGACGCGCGTCACTCTGCCTTTATGGATGGAACCCGCGAGGGAATACTCGTTTTCGCGTTGATGGTAGATCTCAACGACCTGATCTTCTTCGATCACCGCCACTCGGGTTTCGTGGCGAGTCGCGGAAATAATTAACTCTTTCGACATCGACTTCCTCCCCGGGGCATGCAGAGTTCCCGAAAGGAAGTGGCCGCACTAGCGTGTGTGTCGAGGTTCCCCGGCGCCGCCGGGAACCTTCCTGCTGCTTCTGCGAAACTCACGCTGGCCGAAGGTGGAGATGCAACTTCCTCATACACCATCCGGCCGGGAACCACTCCTCTGCCCCGGCCGGCGCACTGGAGCGCCTAGTTCCCGGGGGGTCTCTTACAGGCTCCCGATCAAATTCAATTGACAAATCTTCTCAGGCGAACATTGTTTACCAGCCCTAAGGCCAGGAAAAATGTCCAAATACTGGAACCGCCAAAACTCATAAAAGGCAGCGGGATCCCGGTGACCGGCATAAGCCCTGCCACCATTCCCACATTCACCAGCACGTGGAATAACAGCAGAGCTGCCACCCCCATGCAAAGATACATCCCCACCCGGTCCGGTGCGGTCTGCGCATTTTGT
>JAOAPT010000230.1 GCA_025463045.1 Candidatus Solibacter sp. | reverse complement strand
GGCCATCAGGGTGCGCTCGTTAGGATTCCGGTCGGTGGCGAGCTTCAGCTTCTCGATCGCGCGCTTGTTGTCGCCGAGGTCCGAGTAGAGCATCGCCAGGCCGGTGAGCCCTTCCTCGTTATCCGGTTCGGCTTCGATCGCTTTGTTGTAGGCCTTCTCGGCCTCCACGGAATTGTTCGAAACGCGATAGAGACGGCCGAGGGCGACCCAGCTTTCGGCATCCTTGGGAGCCTTCTCGGTGACCTTCTGCAACTGCTCGATGGCCTTCTTGAGGTAGTCCTCGTTGATGCGGTTATCGGGCGTGCTGATCATCCGCATGTAGATACGGCCGAGCATGCGGCGCGCATCGATATTCTCGGGATTCTGTTTGAGCAGGTCTTCCGCCTGCGTGACGGCATCGCGCAGGTGGTTGGTCTGGATGTACAAATCCGTCAGCTCTTCGAAAACGATGCTCGCGGAAGGATCGAGCTTGAGCGCTTCCTGGTAGTGGGAAATCGCCTTGTTCAGGTAGTCCGGCTTGTTGCCGTAGGCCTGAGCCAGTTCCGCGTAGACGCGGCCCATGGCAAAGTTATAGTAGGCACCAGCCTTACTATCCGGCGTCTTGGGGGTCGGGGCCGGGGTCTGGCCGTACGCGAGGCTTCCCAGGGTAACGGCGAGCAGAAGCGCTTTGGCTGAACGGATCGCTTTGGCTAAACAGATCATGAGCCTACTCTCTTTTCGACCACGCGGCATCCGCGCTTAGGGTCAAAAACTTCTTTTTATTGTATAACGGGGTTTGACCGCAAACACCCGAGACCTTATAGACCGAGACGCAACCGGTCTGCCATTGGTTGCAGTTGCCGGCCCGACGGGATCCGGAAAGAGCGATCTGGCCCTTTCGATTGCCGAGAAATTCCATGGCGAAATCGTCAACTGCGATTCGTTGCAGGTTTACCGCCACTTCGACATTGGCACTGCCAAACTGCCGCTGGCCGAGCGCCGTGGAATTCCGCACCACCTGATCGACATTCTCAATCCCGACGAACTGTTCACGGCCGGGGAATATGCGCGTGTAGCGCGCGACACGATTGCCGACATATCGACACGCGGGCGGCTGCCGATTGTGGCCGGCGGTACGGGCTTCTACCTGCGTGCGCTGCTCGATGGACTCTTTGCAGGGCCCGCCCGCGACCAACCATTGCGCGACCGCCTGGCGGCTCGGGAGGCGCGGCGTACCGGATCGCTGCATCGCATCCTTAAGAGGTTGGATTCGGTGTCGGCGGCGAAGATTCACGCAAATGATGTTCCGAAGGTGACGCGCGCGCTGGAGGTCTGCGTGTTGACGAGGCGTCCGGTGAGCGAACTGTTTCAAGAAGGGCGCGATGCTCTAAAGGGCTATCGCACACTGAAACTGGGATTGCTGCCGGATCGCGACATACTGTATCCGCGGCTCGACGCGCGGTGCGCGTGGATGTTCGAAAACGGACTGGTGGAAGAAGTGAAGTCGATCCTCGCGCTCGGTTACCCGCCTGAGTGCAAGCCGTTCGAGTCGCACGGCTACAAACAGGCGCTGCAATTTCTACGCGGCGAACTCACACCGCGCGACGCAGTGTTTTATGCGCAGCGCAACACGCGCAACTATGCGAAGCGACAGATCACGTGGTTCCGCAGAGAGCAGGGGCTCGTGTGGTTGAAGGACTTCGGCGATGCGCCGCACATCCGCGAAACTGCACTCGCGCGCGTTGCGGAATTTCTCTGCGCGTGATGATGACGCGCACATTCATGCGCGATCAATTCATCGCGATCAATTCATCAAAAACAGCGGAACGTTTTCGTGTTTCGTTCGTATGATCCTGTGTAAGCAACACTCGCCAGAAACACCGCCAGCTGCCACCTGCAAGTAACACCAGTTAGTAACACGAATGGCGTGGCAGAAGGCACTAAGGTAAGAGAGGAAATTCAGATGATCAGGAAAGCTGCGTTCTTTTTTGCTGTCGCCGGGCTGGCCTTGGCCGGTGCGCGCTCGTATAGCGTGAGTTTGTTCGAGAAGGCGATGTTCGGCAACACCGAACTTGCTCCGGGCCAGTACAAGGTCGAGGTAAACGACCAGAAGGCGACGATCCGGCAAGGTAAAGTGCAGAGCGAAAGCCCGGTAAAAGTGGAGGAAAACGCCGAGAAGTACAGCACCACGACCGTGCGATACGGCAAGAGCGATGGCAAGACGCGCATCGAGGAAATTCGCATCGGCGGCACCAAAACAAAACTTCTGTTTACCATGTAAGCATCATGCGGGGCCGCGGGCGGCGCGTAAAATGCCCACGGCTCCGATTTCACCGCTGATTTCACCAGGGATTCACCGCTGATAGACTGAAAAGACATGCAGCGGTTGTCCCTTCCTATCCTCTTTTTTGCCGGCGCGTTGTTTATTGCCGGCCCAGTGCGCGCCGAAACCACACTGGTCCTTCCGTTTTTCAATCATTCCAAGTCGACCAATTTAGATTGGGTGGGCGAGAGCATCGCGGAGAGCGTGCGCGATTCTCTGGCATCGGAAGGCATTCTGGTGCTGGGCCGCGGCGACCGGTTCGAAGCGTATCGCCGATTGTCACTCAGGCCCGGCGCAGAGTTGACGCACGCGTCGGTGCTGAAGATCGGCGAATCGCTGGACGCGGCGCACGTGGTGTACGGATTTTACGAATTGCTGCCGGCGGAGCCCGGCAAGGATCAATCGAAAGGATCGCTGCGGATTACGGCGCGAATTCTCGACTTGAAGCGCACGCGGCAAGGACCGTCGTACGGAGAGTTGGGCGCGATCGAAGATCTCGGCGGACTGGAAGTGCATCTGGGATGGCAGACCCTGCAACTGCTGAATCCGAAGAGCGCTCCGGCGGAGCGCGATTTTGTGACGGCGCGTCCGGCGGTCCGCTTGGATGCGGTGGAAAGCTACGTGCGCGGATTGCTGTCGAATACGCCGGAGCAGCGGCATCGCTACTTCACACAGGCGGCGCGATTGGATGCGCACTACTCGCAGCCGTGTTTCCAGTTGGGCAGGATTTACTGGGAGAAGAAAGATTACAAGATCGCGGCGGGATGGTTGGAGCGAGTCGCGCGCAGCGATCCGCATTATCTGGAGGCGCAGTTCTTCCTGGGATTGTGTAGGTACGCGAACGGCGATTTCAAGGGCGCGGAACAGTGCTTCCAACTGGTGTCAGGGACGCTGCCGTTGAATGAGGTGTACAACGATCTGGGCGTGGTGCAGTCGCAGCGCAACGATTTCGCGGCGGCGGCGGCGAGTTTCCGGAAGGCGTTGGAGGGGGATGATGCGGATCCGGACTATCACTTCAATCTGGGCGCGGCGTTGTGGCGGAGCGGGCAGTATTCGGCGGCGGCGGAGAGTTTCCGGAATGCGCTGGCGAGGAATGCGAAGGATAACGAGGCGACTACGTTGTTGGGGAGAGCGCTGAAGCAGGATGCGCCGCGGCCGGGGGAGACGAAGAACGAGGGGAAGCCACGGCTGAAGACGAACTATGAAGAGGCGGCTTACCGGCAGTTGCAGGCGGAATTGGGGATTAAGAAGTAGAGTGGCAACCAAAGAGAAAACCTTTAGCCGCCGATGAACGCCGATGAACGCCGATAAAAAAGAGG